>JBCBWJ010000133.1:0-7140 GCA_039817165.1 Pseudomonadota bacterium
GCCGGAATTGGCGCGTATCCTGAAAAACTTCGATCCCGGCCGGCTGCGCGGCTAGTCGCACCCTGCAGCGCTTGAAACTTGGCCCGCGCCGGTTAAGTATCGGCGAGTTTATGCGGGACGGGACGGGTGATTCAGTTCACACTCAAATGCGATAATGACCATCGGTTCGACAGCTGGTTTGCCTCTGGCGCGGCTTTTGAAAAGCTGTGCGCGGCGGGCCTGGTGGAATGCCCGGTCTGCGGGTCGAGCGCGGTCGAAAAGGCGCTCATGGCCCCCCGGGTGCAGAGCGGCAAAGAGGGACCATTGCCCGCGGCCCAGGGTCCGTTGACGGCTGCCCCCTCCCCCGCGGAACAGGCCATGGCCGAGATGCGCCGCAAGATCGAGGAAAATTCGGACTATGTGGGCATGAATTTCGCGCAAGAGGCCCGCGACATTCACAATGGCGACGCGCCCGAGAGGGCGATCTATGGCGAGGCCAAACCGACAGAGGCCAAGGCGCTGTTGGAGGATGGGGTGCCGGTGGCGCCGTTGCCGTTTGTGCCGGGGCGCAAGACCAACTGACATTTGACGAAGGGGACAACGGATGCACGTGGTGATTACCGGGGCCAACCGGGGAATAGGGCTGGCGCTTTTTGAAAGATACACGGCCGCGGGGGACATGGTCACGGGCACGTCGCGGTCGGGTCAGGGGCATTTCCGAATGGACGTCACCCAGCCCGAAGATCACCGCGGGCTCTCCGAGCAGATCAACGGCAATCCGGTGGATTTGCTGATTTGCAATGCAGGTGTTTTTCCCGACAAGGGCCAGCCGCTGGGCGACGGGTTTGCGCCAGACATGTGGGAGCAGGCCTTTAGCACCAATGTGACCGGGGTTTTCCTGACAATTCAGACACTCCTGCCCAGTTTGCAGCGCTCTGCCGCGCCCAAGATCGCGATCATTTCCAGCCGTATGGGCAGCCAGTTTCGGGCCAAGGGGGGCAGCTATGCGTACCGGGCCTCCAAGGCGGCGGCGGTCAATCTGGGGCGCAATCTGGCGGTGGATCTGGAGCCACTGGGCATCGCCCTTGGCATCTACCATCCGGGCTGGGTGCGCACGGATATGGGCGGGTCAGAGGCGGACATCTCGGAGGCGCAATCAGCGGATGGGTTGATCAAGGAATTTGCCGATCTGAGCCTTCAGACGACGGGATGTTTTCGAAGCTGGGATGGGGAAGACGTGCCGCTTTAGGGCCGGTTTTGGCCTGTCTGTATCACGTCGGTATTACGTCGGTATTGCGTCGGTATCATTCAGCCCTGCGGCGGACCCAGCGGTGCAGGACGTCGCCGCCGATCTGCTGGCTGGTTTGGAGATCGAAACGCGGCGCCTCTGAGAGATCAGATATGCCCATGGCACCCAGCGCGGGCAGACCTTCGGCCCCGATGGTGACCCCTGCGGTGAAGCCCACAAGCTCGTCCACTTGATCCGCGCTCAGAAGCGAGGCCGCGAGCGCGCCGCCCCCTTCGCAGAACACGCGGCCCAACCCTTGGCCGGCGAGCGCGGCCAGCACCGCGCGGGGGCTGAGCGTGCGGCCTTCGATCTCGCACTCCAGAAGGGTCGCGCCGAGATCGAGCCATGTGTCGAGCCGATCTTGCCCGGCATCCGCGCCGTGGCAAATCCAGACGGGCACGTCGCGCGCGGTGCGGGCGAGCGTGCTGTCCACTGGCAGATCAAGCTTGCGCGACACCACCACGCGCACCGGCTGGCGCACATCGCCGTGGCCGCGCACCGTGAGCGACGGATCATCGGCCCGTGCGGTGCCCGCGCCGACCATCACGGCATCGTGGCGCGCGCGCATGGCGTGGACCAGGTGGCGGGCCTGAGGCCCTGTGATCCACCGGCTCATCCCGCTGGCGGTGGCGATGCGGCCGTCAAAGGAATTGGCCAGTTTCAGCGTCACCCAAGGGCGCGCGGAGGACATGCGTTGGAAAAATCCCGCGTGGTCGCGCGCGGCGTCTTCGCGGCGCACGCCCGTCACCACCTCGATCCCGGCCTCGCGCAGACGGGTGAAGCCGAGGCCCGAGACGCGGGGGTCTTCGTCCGTCAGAGGGGCCACAAGGCGCGCAATGCCTGCCGCGATCAGGGCGTCGGTGCAGGGCGGTGTTTTGCCGTGATGGGCGCAGGGTTCCAGACTGACATAGACGGTGGCGCCGCGTGCGGCCTCGCCCGCTTGGGCCAGGGCCTGAGGTTCGGCGTGCGGACGGCCACCCGGGGCGGTGCGTCCGCGCCCCACGATGCGGCCATTTTTGACGATGACACAGCCCACCGCCGGGTTGGGCCAGGTTTGCCCTTGCGCCCGTCGCCCGAGCGACAGCGCAAGGCGCATGAACCGGTCGTCTTGGTCGCTCACTCTTCTCCGGAGACGTGGCCGACCGCGTCTTCCGCCGAGTTGGGGCGCAATTCGCTGACGAACTTGTCAAAGTCGTCGGCGGCCTGGAAATTCTTGTAGACGCTTGCGAAGCGGACATAGGCCACGGTGTCAATCCGCGCGAGGCTTTCCATCACGATCTCGCCCACAACCTTGGACTGGATGTCTGTTTCGCCCAAGGATTCCAGACGCCGCACGATGCCGGAGATCATCTGTTCCACGCGCTCAGGCTCTACGGGGCGTTTTTGCAGGGCGATCCGGATGGAGCGTTCCAGCTTGTCGCGGTCAAAATCCTCGCGACGGCCATTGGTTTTGACCACGACGAGGTCGCGCAGCTGCACCCGTTCATAGGTGGTGAAGCGCCCGCCACAGGCCGGGCAAAAGCGTCTTCGCCGGATCGACACGTGGTCTTCTGCCGGACGCGAATCTTTCACTTGGGTATCAATATTTCCGCAAAACGGGCACCGCATCGGCACGCCCCCTCTCTTCCGCCTCAATCAACATGGGTCTCAACGCCCAATTACCGCTGTCAGTATAGGGGAGCCTCAAAGTTTTGGGTAGTGGGGAATTGCGACCGCAAGATGGAGGTGTGTTTTTCCGCGCAAACCGTGGCTTTGGGGTCAGATGGACCACAAGAGCCGCCGAATTCTTGGGCGATGCGGGGGTCAGTCGGCGGTGATGGCGGTGGCAGTGATGGCGGCGATGCGGCGGGCGGGGCCGGGACGCGGCACTGTGTTGTCCACCAGCGACGGTGTCATTTCACGCAGGAGCTTGCGTTCGATGGCCTTTTGGTAGGCGGAAAAGCCGATGATCGCTTCGACAAAGGCGGAGGGGCCGGTGATGACATTGTCGTAGAAGTAATCGCTGAGTTGGCCCACGGAGGGTTGATCTTCGAATTGCTGATCTGGGGTGGCCTCGATCACCAGTGCGTTCACGCTGATGCCCACCTCCTCGAGCGCGCGACGCACGGTTTCGGGGGCGCGCCCTGAGTTGTTCACCCCGTCGCCGGAGATATCGAGCGTGAGGGTGGCGCAGTGGTTGCGGGTCAGCAGCAGATCGCGCGCATAGGTCAGCGCGGCCCCCAGAGCGGTGCGGCCAGAGCGGGTTTCCTGCGTCGAGGACAAAAGCGAGAGCGCGATGCGTTGCAGGGTGGCGGGGCTGTCGATCACCGTCCAATCGACGAGCAGTTTTTGATCGAACGCGCCGCTCCATTCGAAGACGGCGAATTCCATGTGATCGGGGCCGCGCAGCATCGCGTCCTGGACCGCGGGGGCGAGCAGCGCCGAGGAGAGCCCTTCGCGTTGCAGGGTGAAATCGTGCGGGTCAACGGAGAGCGACACATCGAGGCCCAAGAGCAGCGCCTGACGGCAGCTCTGTGCGGGGGCCATCTGGGCAAGGCCCAGCAGGATCAGAACGGCAAGGGTGAGGCGGGGTCGCATGGCCGTGACGCTAATCGACCGGGGCGCTGTTGCAAATCACAATTGCGGGTCGGTCAGCGGGCGAGGGCCTTGATCAGCTTGGCATTGGGGAAACAGGTGGCGGTTTGGTTTTTGCGTTCCTGCCACTGGCCGATGCTGCGGCGGGTTTTGAAACCTACAAGCCCGTCTGCGCCGCCCACGTCATAGCCCTGGCGCTCCAGCGAGCGCTGCATGGCGGCGATGTCGGAGCGGTACATCTTGGAAAAGCGGCCCCACGGCCCGCGGAAATCTTTCATGTTGTAGTCGATGCGGTCGCCCACATGGCCCACGAAAAGCGCGTAGAGATCGGAGAAATTGTAGTCTTTGAGCACGTAGAAATTGGGCGTGACGAGGAAGGCTGGCCCGTTCCGGCCGGCGGGCAGCATCAAAGATCCCTGCCCGCGCAGCTCAAGGTCGGGGAAGGGGCGGCCGGAGACGCGGGTGATGCCGAGGGCGGCCCATTGTGCGATGCTGCGCGCCTGATCCGGGCCTTCGAGCGTGCAGGAGAGCGATTTGGGCAGTTTGACCTCAAAGCCCCAGTCGCGCCCCGGCACCCAGCCGTGGCCCACGAGGTAGGCGGCAATGGAGGCGAAGGTGTCGGCCTCGGAGCCCCAGATGTCGCGTCGCCCGTCGCCATCGCCGTCGCGGGCGTATTCCAGAAAGTTGGTTGGCATGAATTGCGGCTGGCCCAGCGCGCCGGCCCAGGAGCTGCGCAGCGTGCCGGTGACGTAGCCTTTTTGTTTGATTTGCAGGGCGGCGATGAGTTCGTCGGTGAAATACTCCGCGCGGGTGCTCATGAAGCCTTTGGTGCCCAGCACGCGGAAGGCGTTGTATTTGATCTCGACGCGGCCATAGCCGGTTTCGCGCCCCCAGATGGCGAGGATGATGCGGCCCGGCACGCCCGATTGCGCCTCGGCGAGGGCCAGCGCTTTGGCGTGGCGTTTGGCCATGCGTTGACCGGCGGCGGTGGCATCGCGCAGGGCCTTGCTGCGCATGTAGTAGGCCGGAGAGCCGAATTCGGCCTGGCGTTGGGTTTTGGGGGTCTGGGCGCGGGTGCCGGGGGGCACGAGGTCGGGCAATTTCCAGTTGAGGGTGACCCCGTCGAAGGCGGCCTCAAAGGTTTTGCGCGACACGCCTTTGGCGCGGGCCTTGGGCCAGATGGTCTGTTGCAGCCAAGATTGGAACTGGCGCTCGACGGCGGGTTTGTCCTGGGCCATAGCGGTGGTGGCGAGACAGAGTGCGCACAGCAGAATGAGGAGCTTATTCGCCATAGGGCACCCAGACGGTTTTGACCTCCGTGGCGGCATCGAGGAAGGCGCGGCCCTGTCCCGTGGGACCCGACCAGTCGCGGGTGCGGGCGGCGTTGACCCAAGTGCGTTTGAGGTTGGCCGCACTGGCGCGTTCGATCTGGGCAGAGAGCGGCGAGGAGGAAAAGCTCCAGACCGCGTCGACATCGGCGTGGGCGGCGAGATGGGGCGCGAGGTCCGCGTGCGGGCCGGTCAGGATGTTGACCACGCCCGCGGGCACGTCGGAGGTTTCCAGCACCTGCACCAGTTCGAGGGCGGCGAGCGGGAACGCCTCGGACGCCACAAGGACAGCGCGGTTGCCCATGGCCATGATCGGCCCCAGCAGGGATATGAGGCCCAAAAGCGGGGCGTCATCAGGGGCGAACGCGCCGATCATGCCCACCGGTTCACGCAGGCTGAGCGCGAGGCCCCGGAGCGGGACACCGTTGGCGTGGCCCTCATATTTGTCGGCCCAGGCGGCGTAGGTGAAAAGGCGATGGGTGGCCGTCTCGACCTCTGACGCGCCGCCGCGTTTTCCGGTTAAGCTATTGATCAGGTGTGTGAAATCTTGCGCGCGGGCAGAGAGGTTTTCGGCCATGAAGTAGAGGATTTGCGCGCGGGTGTGCCCGGTGGTGCGGCCCCAGGCGGCAGCGGATTGTGCGGCCTCTACGGCGTTGCGGATGTCTTTGCGGTTGGCGATGGGCACCTCGCCCAGGGGGCGGCCGGATTTGTCGAACACGCGGGTGGAATAGCCGCTGTCGGGGCGCGATTGCTTGCCGCCGATATAGAGCTTGTAGGTCCGGTCGATGCCGGGGGCGCGCGCGCCCTGCCCCGTGAAGGCCGGGACCCGGGCAAGGGGTTTGGTGCGCGCCTTTGGTTTGAGATAGGCCGACAGCCCCTCCCACCCGCCTTCGCGGCCAAAGCCGCTTTCGCGTGTGCCGCCGAAGGGGGCGGCGGCGTCGAACATGTTGGTGCCGTTGATCCAGACCACGCCCGCGACCAGCTGCGGCGCGATCCCGAGGGCGAGATTGACGTTTTCGGACCACACCGTGGCGGCCAGCCCGTAGCGCGTGTTGTTGGCCAGCTGCACCGCCTCTTGCGGGGTGCGGAAGGTTGTGCCGACCAGCACGGGGCCAAAAATTTCCTCTTGCATCAAGGCGTTGGCGGAGCTGAGCCCGGTGATCAGCATGGGCGGCAGATAGGCGCCACGATCCGGCATAGCGCAGGTGGCGGTGAAGCGATCGCCCTCTGGGTGGGCCTCGAGCAGCGTTTGCACGCGGGCCACCTGTGCGGGGTTGACCATCGCGCCGATGTCGATGCTTTTGTCGAGCGGATCACCCACCCGCAGCGTGTTCATGCGGGCGCGCAGCTTGGTGTAGAAGGCATCGGCCACGCCCTCTTGCACCAAAAGCCGGGACCCTGCGCAGCACACCTGGCCCTGATTGAACCAGATGGCATCCACGAGCCCTTCGATGGCGCTGTCGAGATCGGCGTCGTCAAAGACGATGTAGGGGCTTTTGCCGCCCAGTTCCAAGGTGAGCGCCTTGCCCTGCCCGGCGGTCACCTCGCGGATGCGGCGGCCCACGGCGGTGGAGCCGGTGAAGGCCACCTTGTCCACGCCCGGATGGGCGACGATCTGTTCGCCCACCGTTCCGTCGCCGGTGAGGATGTTCACCACGCCTTTGGGCAGTCCGGCCTGCGCGCAGATATCGGCGAAAAGGAGCGCGGTGAGAGAGGTCCATTCGGCGGGTTTGAGCACCACCGTGTTGCCCGCCGCGAGCGCTGGCGCGACCTTCCAGGCGAGCATCAGAAGGGGGAAATTCCAGGGGATGACCTGAGCGCAGACGCCTAAGGGTTCATGATCGGGGCGCTCTTCCTCGAGCAGTTGGGCGAGGCCCGCGTGGTGATAAAAATGCCTTTGAACCAAGGGGACATCAATGTCGCGGGCCTCTCGAATGGGTTTGCCATTGTCGAGCACTTCGAGCACCGCAA
>JBCBWJ010000134.1:0-7130 GCA_039817165.1 Pseudomonadota bacterium
GGTGGAGATTCTCCACCCCGTCCTGCGCGTGCGCCAACCTCTCGCCATGCGCGGTGCCAATCGTGCCCGGAAACTTCGGATGCGCCTTGATCAGCACCCGCCGCCCGGCCCGATGGGCCACCACCAGGTCCAGCATTTCCGTTTCCATCATCGCCATGCTGCGCAGCACCGGATCCGACAGTCCCTGCAAAAAGACCACGATCGCGCCTTGCCCAATCGCCCCGCGCCGCGCAGGCTGCTCATGTTTGGACTGGCCCTTCTCCTTCAGCCGTCCCCCCACCCGGGCCACGAACGCCTCCGCTCGGTCCAGCGGGATCTGGCTCAGATCAGGATGCGCGCGCCCCAGCGAGCTGTCACACAGCACCCCGCGTTGATCGAGATACCAATAGGGCCAAAGATAAGCGATCCCGGTGTTGAGCAGGTTGAACCGCCGCAAAAACCCGTGATGGACCAGATGAAAATCCGTTTTCGTGTAGTGGCTCAGATCCGTGGTCGCCGGCCGCTCCACAAACTGGACCGGCACACCCCGGTCCCGCAGCCCCGGGGCCAGCGCGGCATAAAGGCCAAACCCCTCCTGCCCGTAGCGCTCCAGCATGTCACGCGGCACGTGAATGATCAGGGACGGCGCGCTCATCTCACCACCGCCGGATGGTCCAGGACCATTGCGTGGGATCGTCCTGAATGATCTGCGTCATCCGGTCATTGAACACCCGCATCATCGACCGCAAAGACCCTTTGTGCGGGATCGGCGCATCCAGCACCGCCCGAAACCGCACACCGCCGCCCTCGCGCAGGATAAAGCACGGGATCAGCAAAGCGTCATGGGCCCGCGCCAGCTTTGCCGGTGTCAGGGACGTGGGCGCGCGCCTTCCCAAAAACCGGATCTTCTCGCCGCTGCGATCCCGGTGATCTCCCAACATCACCGCCACATGACCTTCGCCCAGGAACTCAATGAAATCTTTCAGCTTTCCCTCATAACCGCCTTGAGCACGATGACCAATCTTGAACCCCCGCTGGCCGGTCAGCCGCAGCATCCCGTCAAACCGACTGTCGAGCAGGACATTCCCCCGCGTGCGATAGAGAAACCCCGCATCCACGCCCTTTTGCTTGAGAAAATGCAGCCCAAGCGCATAGTTTCCGATGTGCCCCGTCAGCAAGATCACCGGCCGCTTGGCCGCAACCGCGTCAAAAAACGCCTCACGCCCGGCCCCTTCGATCACCGGCGGCGGGCACAGCTCCAACAGGCGCTCAAAGTTCAAAACCTCGCCGAAAAACCGTCCTTGCGCGCGCTTGATCCGGGTCAGACGCCACCACCGTTTCGCCCGTCCCTCGCTCGCAAAAACCTTCTCCACATTGGCGCGCGTGATCTCCGCCTGACCGGACAGCCGCGCGAAAAGAAGGCGGTACCACAGCCCCACCCACGCCCGACGCATGTAAAACCCGGCTCTCACGCCTCTGTTGCCTTTCGACTGATTCAACGCACCCTACAGCACAAAGGTGATGGAATTTGGGCGCGCAGGACAGGGTTTTGTTTTGATCGCCAACCCCCTATGCCTGCACCCCATGACCCGCGTGATCTTGTTCAACAAACCTTTCGGCGTGCTCCCGCAATTCACCGACCGCGGCACCCAAGGCAGCGCGCGCCCGACCCTGTCGGACTATATAGACGTGCCCCGGGTCTACCCCGCCGGGCGGCTCGACCGCGACAGCGAAGGGTTGATGGTCCTCACCGACAACGGCAAGTTGCAAGCCCAGATCTCAAATCCCCGCTTCAAAACCGGCAAAACCTACCTCGTTCAGGTCGAAGGCGTGCCGGACAAAGCCGCCCTTGAGGCGCTGCAAACCGGCGTGACCCTCAAAGACGGCCGCACCCTACCGGCAAAGGTCACGCAGATCGACCCGCCTTCGCTCTGGCCGCGCACACCCCCCATCCGCATCCGCAAATCGGTGCCGGACAGCTGGTTGCGCCTCACCTTGCACGAAGGCCGCAACCGCCAGATCCGACGCATGACGGCTCATGTGGGCTATCCCACCCTGCGGCTCATCCGCTGGCAAATCGGCGGGTGGAGCCTCGACACCCTCGCCCCGGGCACCTGGTCAGAGGCCGAGGTCAAACCGCTCACCTGACCGCAAACGCCGCGAGGCACGACCGAAGGGAGGGACGAGCGGCCACGCCCTTACTCCGCCACCTGCTCTTTCAAAAGCGCGGACACCGGCGCGATCGCCACACTGTTGGCCCGGTCCTGCAACCCCCACAGCAAAAGCGCGCTCACCGTCTCCGCCCGCAGGCGGCCCACGATGATCACACCGCCCTCCTCCTGACCGGCCCGAAACGCCGCCTGATCCAGAAAGCGCCGGATCACGGTCGCCGTCTGCCCATTGCTGTCGATGTCGCGAAACACGCTCAACGCCGGCACACCCTCGCGCGCAATCAGCTTTTGGGCCGTGTCAAACCCTTCGGAAAATAGCACGAGCCCATGCCCGCTCTCCTGCAAGATCGGGATCAGCTGCTCGGTGGCCTCCCGGCTCGACTGCAAGCCCGACCCGACCCCCTCCATCACCGCCACCGTTTCCGGCAAAGCGGCCAGATACGTCTGCATCGCCACCTCCGCGTCGCTGGCCCTAGCCCCTTCCGGCAAATCAATCATCGCCAGAACTTCCAACCCGGCCGCGCGATAGCGTTCCATCGCAGCGCCCGCCCCAGACCACGTCACATCCACCGCATAGCTGATCGGATAGGGAAACTCCGCCAAAGCCTCGAAATTGATCGGGCTATCCCCTTGATCCAATAGAACAAAGGACATCAGCGGCTTGCCTTCCGGATTTTCGAACTCAACCGAATACCGCTCCAGCGGCGTCAGGCCTTCGGGGGCCGGTGCCGGTGCCGCGCCCTCCGCCACATCCTCATCCCCCGCATCGGGGGCCCCCACAGACGGCAACCGCCCGAC
The DNA here is from genome assembly GCA_039817165.1 of Pseudomonadota bacterium. Taxonomy (GTDB): domain Bacteria; phylum Pseudomonadota; class Alphaproteobacteria; order Rhodobacterales; family Rhodobacteraceae; genus Roseovarius. Next base: position 2,949 of record JBCBWJ010000134.1, read on the forward strand.
CGTCACATCCTCTGCCAAATTGCCGATCGTGCTTGACGGCTCCGTCTGAGGCTCCGTCTCAGGCGCCACAAGGGCGGCAATTTCCTCCTCAGGCGCGGTGTCTGCAACGGTGTCTGGCGCAGTGTCTGGTTCAGTCTCCGGCTCAGCTTCGGTCACCGTGCTCACGTCTGGCACAGGCTCCGCCTCCGGGGCGGGTGCAGGCTCGGAAATCTCTGTTTGCACATCCGGCGCAGACTCTGCATCCGTCTCGGCATCTGGCTCTGCATCCGTCTGTGGCAGCGCATCCGGCGCGGGCGTCACCGCGGCCTGGTCGTCGTCTTCAAAAATCGCGCCCTCTTCCACATCCGGCTGCACCGGCTGCGCAGGCTCGGTCGAAATCGAAAGCGTTTCCTCACCCTCCGGGACCTCAGGCGCCAAGGCCTGCGGGCTCTGCAACACCGGCTCTTCTGCATCCAGATCCACCCCTGACGGCGCATCGGGCGCATCCGGCGCGGTCAGACCCGTCTCCGCCGTGCCCGCACTCGGCGGCGTGGCAGGGGCTGTCGCCGCCCCCTCAAGCGATGCCAGATCATCCGGCTCAGGCGCGTCAATCCGGGGCTTTTCAGCCGCCCCGGGCGTGTCATCTGACGCGGGCAAACTGGCCTGCGTGTCCTCGCGCGACTGCCGGAATTCCGAGCCCGCAGGCACATCCACCGCCGTCGCATCAGGCGCCACCGCCTCCGGAAAGGTCAGCACAGAGGCTGCCCCCAACACCAGAGCCGACGCCGCAGTGCCCGTCAAAAATCCACCAAAAATGCCTGTTTTCACGGGATTAACCCCCTGTTTTGGTTCGGCCACCCTAATGCGCCCCTTGACGCCCCATTGCAACCTCAGCCAAGTATACCGCGACACCCGACCAGGGCCAAAGCCCCAATGCGCGCGAGACCGGCAAAATGCTGCTTCTGATAGATAATTATGACAGTTTCACCTACAACCTTGTCCATTACGTGGGGGAGTTGGGGGCCGACGTGGTCGTTCACCGCAATGACGCGCTCAACGTGCAAGAGGCGATGGCGCTGAAACCGTCCGGCATTTTGCTCTCCCCCGGCCCGTGCGATCCCTCGCAGGCCGGGATTTGCCTGGCCCTGACAGAGGCCGCCGCCGAGACCCGCACCCCGCTTCTGGGCGTTTGCCTCGGCCATCAGGCCATCGGTCAGGCCTTCGGTGGCAACGTGGTCCGCCATTCCGAAATCGTCCACGGCAAGATGGGCACGATCACCCACAAAGGCCGCGGCGTCTTCGCCGGTCTGCCCACGCCTTTTGCGGCCACCCGCTACCATTCTCTCGTGGTCGAGCGGGCAAGTTGCCCCGATGTGCTTGAAATCACCGCTGAATTGGACGACGGCACCATTATGGGCCTCAGCCACCGCGACCTGCCCATCCACGGCGTCCAGTTCCATCCCGAATCGATCAAATCCGAACACGGACACCAGCTTCTGAAAAATTTCCTTGATGAGATGTCGGTGCCCGCATGAGCGACATCAAACTTCTGATCAGCACCGCCGCCGACCGTGCCCTGACCCGCGCCGAGGCCGAAGAGGCCTTCACCATTCTCTTCAACGGAGAGGCCACACCGGCTCAAATGGGCGGGCTTCTCATGGCGCTGCGCACCCGGGGCGAGACGGTCGATGAATACGCCGCCGCCGCCGCCGTCATGCGTGCAAAATGCAACAAGGTCAGTGGCTTACCCGGCGCTATGGACATCGTCGGCACCGGCGGTGATGGCAAGGGCACGCTCAACATCTCCACCGCGACCGCTTTTGTCGTGGCGGGCGCAGGCGTGCCCGTGGCCAAGCACGGCAACCGCAACCTCAGCTCCAAATCCGGGGCCGCCGACGCGCTGGGCCAGATGGGCGTGAACGTCATGGTCGGCGCCGATACCGTGCAAACCGCGCTGGAAGAGGCCGGCATCGCCTTCATGATGGCGCCCATGCACCACCCCGCCATGGCCCATGTCGGCCCTGTGCGCGCCGAATTGGGCACGCGCACCATCTTCAACATTCTGGGCCCGCTGACCAACCCTGCGGGCGTCAAACGCCAACTGACCGGCGCGTTCACCCGCGATCTCATCCGCCCCATGGCCGAAACCCTGGCCGCTTTGGGATCAGAGCGCGCCTGGCTCGTCCACGGCTCCGACGGCACCGATGAACTGACCATCACCGGCCTCAGCTGGGTGGCCGCCCTCGAAGAAGACGGCCAGATCATCGACACTGAACTGCACCCCGAAGAGGCAGGCCTGCCCATCCACCCGTTCGAGGCCATCCTGGGCGGCTCCCCCGAAGACAATGGGGCGGCCTTCCGCGCGCTCCTTGATGGCGCACCCGGGGCCTACCGCGATGCTGTGCTGCTGAATGCCTCCGCCGCATTGATTGTCGCGGGCAAAGCCGCCAACCTCAAGGCCGGCGTCGAGATCGCCCGCGACAGCATCGACAGCGGGGCCGCCAAGGCCAAGATCGAGACCCTCGCCCGCGTCACCACGGAGGCCGCATGAGAACCCCCACCATCCTCGAGAGCATCAAAGCCTATAAGCTGGAAGAGGTCGCCGCCGCCAAAACGGCTGTCCCGCAGGCCGAGATCGAAGCGCTGGCCCACGACGCCCCGCCCGTGCGCCCCTTCGCGCAAAGCCTTCTCAACGCCAGCAAACAGGGCTTCGGCCTGATCGCCGAGATCAAGAAAGCCAGCCCGTCAAAGGGTCTCATCCGCGCCGATTTCGATGTGCCCGCGCTCGCCCACGCCTATGAGGCAGGCGGTGCAACCTGCCTGTCCGTGCTGACCGACACGCCCAGCTTTCAAGGCGCACCAGAGTTTTTGGGCGCTGCAAGAACGGCCTGTAACCTTCCGGTTTTGCGCAAAGATTTCATGTATGACGCCTATCAGGTGGCCGAGGCGCGCGCCTGGGGGGCCGATTGCATCCTGATCATCATGGCCTCGGTGTCCGACACCCAAGCCGCAGAGCTGGAGGCGGCCGCAACCGAATGGGGCATGGACGCCCTCCTTGAGGTCCACAACGCCGAAGAACTGGACCGCGCGGCTGGGCTCAAATCGGCCATGATCGGCATCAACAATCGCGATCTCAACACCTTTGAGACCACGCTCGACACCACCCGCACCCTGTCGCGCATGATCCCCGAAGGGCGCATTGTGGTCTGCGAAAGTGGGCTCAACACCGCCGCCGATCTCACCGACATGGCCCGGTACGGCGCGCGCTGTTTTCTCATCGGGGAATCGCTCATGCGCCAAGATGACGTAACGGCGGCCACCAAGGTGATCCTCGCCGGCGCAGCGACCGCAAGGGCGCCAGGATTATGAGCAAGCTCACCCATTTTGACGGCGACGGGCACGCGCACATGGTCGATGTCACCGACAAACCCGTGACAGACCGCGTGGCCGAGGCCGCAGGCTACATCAGGATGGCCTGGGAAACCTTTGATATAATTACAGAAGGCCGCGCCAAAAAGGGCGATGTCCTGTCCGTGGCGCGCCTCGCGGGCATCATGGGCGCGAAGAAAACCGCCGATCTCATCCCGCTGTGCCACCCTTTGCCCATCACCAAGGTCAGCGTGGATCTGACCGCTGATCCCGACCTCCCCGGCATTCGCATCCTGGCGACGGTCAAAACCACCGGCCAAACCGGGGTTGAGATGGAGGCGCTCACCGCCGTCAGCACGGCCGCGCTCACCGTCTACGACATGGTCAAGGCCGCCGACCGCGCGATGCAAATCGGCGGCATCCGCGTGATCCTGAAAGATGGTGGAAAATCAGGGCGGTACGAGGCGACATGATATCTGTCGACGCCGCGCTGGAGCAGCTTTTCGATCTGGTGACGTCGATGCGGGCGGAAACGGTCCCGCTCTGCGAGGCCGCAGGCCGCGTGATGGTGCGCCACGCCACAGCCCTGCGCGATCAACCGCCCTTTTCCGCCTCCGCCATGGACGGCTACGCGGTGCGCGCCGAGGATGCGAACCCCGGCACGACCCTGACTGTGATCGGTGAAGCCGCCGCCGGACATCGCTTCAAAGGCGCGTTACAACCTTCTGAAACTGTGCGTATTTTTACCGGCGCACCCATCCCCGAAGGCACCAGCCGCATCATCATCCAAGAAGACGTCACCCGCACCGGCGATCAGATCACCCTTGGCACAAA
>JBCBWJ010000135.1:0-7116 GCA_039817165.1 Pseudomonadota bacterium
CTCTCGCGGTTTCGCCGGCGTCGACGGATCAGACAGCTCTTCGGGCGCGGACCGTTTCTCCCGGTAAAGCCTGACATAGGCGGATGCGACCTGCTCGGGGCTAAAGCGCGCCATGACCTCCTGCACCGCTGCTGCGTTGGATGGCTCTACTGGGTCCGTCCAGTCCGAACTGGCAAGCATGCGTGCGTCGTCGCGGTCGCTGACATCCTCGGCCGACGGTGCGGTGCCCCACTCGGCCTTCACCTTGGCCCACCCCAGCAACCGATGCGCCTTCTTTTGCACAGCGGGTGGCACGATCAACGCGCTGATCCCCTTGCGCCCGGCGCGCCCGGTGCGACCAGAGCGGTGCAAAAGCGTGTCCTGGTTGTTCGGAAGCTCCGCGTGAATAACAAGTTCAAGGTTCGGAAGGTCAATGCCCCGCGCCGCCACGTCCGTTGCCACGCACACCTGTGCCCGACCGTCCCGCATGGCTTGCAGGGCATGGGTGCGCTCAGATTGGGACAGCTCACCCGACAGGGCCACGACGGAAAACCCGCGATTGGACAAACGCGTGGTCAGCCGGTTCACCATCGCACGCGTGTTGCAGAACACGATCGCATTGGGCGCTTCGTAGTAGCGCAGCACATTGATGATCGCGTTCTCACCATCACGCGCCGAAACACTCAGCGCGCGGTATTCAATATCCGCGTGCTGGGTGGCTCCGCTGGTCGTGGCGATGCGAACGGCGTCTTTTTGATAGTTCTTGGCAAGCTGCGCGATCGACGCGGGCACCGTCGCCGAAAACATCAGCGTCTGGCGCTCTTTCGGGGATTGCTCGAGGATAAACTCAAGATCCTCTCGAAATCCCAGATCCAGCATCTCGTCGGCCTCATCCAGGACAACAGCCTTTAAGTCGCTGAGGTCAATAGAGCCGCGCATGATGTGATCGCGCAAACGGCCCGGCGTGGCGACGACAATATGCGCCCCACGGGCCAAAGCGCGGCGTTCATCACGCATGTCCATACCACCCACCGTCGACGCAAGGGTCGCGTTCGCACCGGCAAAGAGCCAGATCAGTTCGCGTTTGACCTGAAGCGCCAATTCCCGGGTCGGGGTAATGATCAGCGCCAAAGGTGTGCCAGCGGGCGCAAACACCTCGTCTTCGCCAAAAAGCCCATGCGCAATCGCCAGCCCGAACCCAAGCGTTTTGCCCGATCCGGTTTGCGCCGACACCAACAGGTCCTTGCCCAAAACCTCGGGCGCTGTCACGGCGTCTTGTACCGCCGTCAACGATGAATATCCCTTGGCCTCAAGTGCCTGTGCCAATACCTGTTTCACGGAGATCAACTTTCGAAAAAAGGCGCCAAACGTCAGTGCCGGGCCGCCAGAAAGCAGTACCTATCCCCTACGGGATTTGATGTATAGGCCGCAAACGCCTTGTGACCCCGCCAGAGCGCAGAAGGCGCAACATCATGGTTTTCCTGCGGGCCATGAAAAGGGCGCTTCCCGGGCCGCCGCCACGAACTTGGGGCGGGTTGCGCTATGGATGACAGAGCCGGTCTCGAAGCGCGGGGCAGAACTTGGATACATCTTGCCCGGCGCATCCACCAAGGTCGGACTTGATTTCATGAGGCAGATGGAAGTATGCGATCCATGAGAGCTGGCGATGGCGTCGCCGTTGATCCGGTCATGATCAATTTGCCCTCTGAAAACCATCCTGAACGCCGGGAACTTGCTTTGCTGCTTTTGCGCGGTGGGGGAAGGTGCGACAGCGTAACGGAGCACTCCTCATAATCGCAAAATGCGGCCAGAACAGGAGTGAACCGATGGACGGAACATCCAACTCAAGCGGGCTTGCGCGCCCGGATTTCTACCGATTTCATCAAGGTGAAAAGGTTTTGCCCTTTGCCGATGTCGAATACGAGGCTCGCCTCACGGGCCTGCGTGCCATCATGGCTGAGCAGGGTATTGATGCCTGTGTTTTGACCTCAATGCACAACGTCGCCTATTTCTCGGGCTTTCTCTACTGTGCCTTTGGCAGACCCTACGCGCAGGTCGTAACGGCGACAGACACTGTCACCTTCAGCGCCGGGATCGACGCCTCCCAACCCTGGAGAAGATGTTACGGTGACAACATCACCTACACCGATTGGCAGCGGAACAATTATTGGCGCGCGATACGCTCGGTGACCGGCTCCGGCAAGGTCATCGGCTTTGAGGGTGATCACCTCTCCATTGCGCAGATGGCCTTGTTGGACGCGTTCCTCACCCCATCCGCAAAAGTCGATATCGCACCCGCTACGATGACCCAGCGATGTCACAAATCACCCGCTGAACTGACCTTGATCCGCGCGGGCGCCGCCACGGCGGACGTGGGCGGCTATGCCATTCGCGATGCCATCAAGGCAGGCGCGCGCGAAATCGACGTGGCAATGGCCGGGCGCGATGCGATGGAGGTGGAAATCGCCCGTCACTTCCCGGATGCAGAATACCGCGACACATGGGTGTGGTTCCAGTCAGGCATCAACACCGATGGTGCGCACAACCCTGTCACACGCCGGGTATTGGAACGGGGCGACATCCTGAGCCTCAACACCTTTCCCATGATCTCCGGCTATTACACAGCCCTTGAACGGACACTCTTCGTCGAAACCGTGGATCAGGCGAGCCTGACCATTTGGGAGGCGAACGTGGCCGCGCATGAGTACGGCATGAGCCTTCTCAAACCCGGCGCCTCCTGCGCCGACGTCACGCACAAGATCAATGACCTCTTCGCCGACCGTGACCTTTTGCAGTATCGCACCTTTGGCTATGGCCACTCTTTCGGTGTGCTGAGCCACTATTACGGTCGCGAGGCGGGGCTGGAACTGCGCGAAGACATCGACACGGTGCTGGAACCCGGCATGGTCGTCTCCATGGAACCGATGCTCACCGTTCCCGAAGGCCAGCCCGGTGCAGGCGGATACCGTGAACATGACATTTTGATCATCACCGATGACGGAAACGAAAACATCACCGGCTTCCCCTACGGCCCCAACCACAACGTGGTGGGCTAGACCCCCGAAGCTTTCGCTGGCCGGCTGGTCCGGCCAGCCTTCAGATTATGCCGGTCGTCGGCACGTTCCGCGGTGCAATCTGCTCCCAGACCCGGCGCTCGGGGGGCGCACGCTGTGACGATCTTGCTCATCATGTCGACAGTCCGGTGAACGGCAGCTCTGGGCCGGTCTCCACCATGAACGGTATGGCCCAGCCCAGCCCAGCCCAGCCCAGCCCATGAATGCTGCGGTCCGGGTGAATGGCGACTTCCGCCGTCAAGCCTGACAAATCCTCTTGACCTAAAGTAACTTCAGGTTGGTATCAGCCTGAACAGAAGGATCGGACCACATGAAGATTTCAGACGTTGCTGAACGCTCAGGGCTCAGCCTGTCCACAATACGATTCTATGAGAAATCCGGGCTGTGTCCGTACATCGAACGTGGCCCGGACGGTAAGCGCAGGTTTTCAAAGACGGATGCCGACTGGCTTGACCTGCTGGCATCATTGCGTGCGACCGGTATGACCATGTCCGAGATGCGCATGTTCGCAGACTTGTATGCGTCTGGTGATGCGACGATCCCCGAGCGCAAAGCGGCGCTACTCGCACACAGGCAAAGCCTTGAGGTCCGACAAGCGGCGTTCTCGATCGTGGCCCGATCCGAATGGGGTCAAATGCAGCGACCGCCAACGGGGCACTGGCTGGCTTCGTCACGAGCGCGGCAATAGAAATGCCGCGTGGATTGAGAGTGAATGTCGTCAGTCCTGGAATGCTGGATGTGTCCGCACCGCGCTATGGCGACTGGTTTCACGGTCACAAGCCAGTGCCGTCACATGATGTCGGGCTGGCATATGCAAAATGCGTTGAGGGCGCTCTGACCGGGCAGGTGGTGATTGTGGCGTAGCCCACCACCGTAGAAACCGGGTTTGGGCCAGGCGCAGCGAACGCCCCCTTGTCCCGCGCAATGATCACCCCGAAGTCCACGTCACAGGTGGCAAGAACGTCTGGAAAAGCCAATGCGCCGCCACAGGATGCGCAAAAAGACACAAGGTTCAAAAACGCTCAAACCCGATACGCTGGCGACGCCTCAACGCAACCTTGCAATGAAAGGAAAGATGCGGGTGAGAGGACAAACCTCGAACCAAACCTGTGCTCAAGCAGCGCTCCGCGCGGTAGCACAAATGAAAATGGTGCGGGTGAGAGGACAAACCTCGAACGAAACTTGGCCTCAAGTAGCGCTCCGCGCGGTAGGCCAAATAGAAGTGGTGCCCAGGAGAGGACCCCCACACTCTAGATAATCGTTTGAAATCAAACTCCTATCTCTCGTGCGATTTTTCTGAATACCCCCAATGATACCCCCGCATCGCTATTTATTGAGGGGTTCGAGTGCCTTAGAGGGAACCACAAGCAAAACATTGGACTTCATAGATAAGCATACAACATCCTCGCAGGAGCGACAATCGCACCGACCGAGGAGGTTTAATTCGTTAGTTTTCAGCGGACAGTTTCGGGGCAATCAATTGTCTCGCGATAGCAAGAGCCACACGCTATGATTGCGTCACCTGGAACCGGGCAACCGCAACCGGGGCATCGCGATGCTCCTTAACAAAGGAGTTATCGTGATGAGGATACTATCGAAGAAGGCGTTAAAGGATCTGGTTCTGTATTCCCCGCAACACATCGCCAGACTGGAGAAAGCAGGCCAATTCCCGAAACGGGTAAAGCTGGGCTCGAACCGGGTGGGTTGGGTTGAACAGGAAGTGCTGGATTGGCTTCTGGAGCGCCTAAAAAACCGAGAGTAACCACTGATGCTCCAACTGGAGCTGGGCGGCCCGGAGGTGCATACTTCGGGTCGTCTTCGGCCCATTCCTGCCAATCACCTACGGGTCACGATGCTGCAGCGGCAGCCCACAATGCCGACTTTTGCTGCGCGCGCGAAATCCGGTGTCCTTTGAACTCACCAAGTGCGGGACACAAATCGGACGTTCAAACTACCCGGGCAATTGCACCGAACACGATTTCTGTGATGCTGGTCGACTTTGAGTTCGCCTGCTCGAGTGCCAATCGCTCTTCCAGAGTGGCAACATCAATTTCCTCGGCAGTCGCGACTTTTGCAGCTTCAATTCGTGGCAGCATGAGGCGCACCATCTCAGCGGTTTGCACTGCTTGAGATGGCGTTTCAACAACGGCTTCAGCAGAAATCGCAATCTCTCTAAAACCTGCGTTTGAAAGCAATGACTGCAACTGAAATCCGGTGCTGAGGTTCGCTCCCTCTAACTTAACGGTATCCCATATCCATCGCTGTGCCCGATCCGCAAGCGGACGATCCGGTGCGGGATGGCATATTGTTTTATCGTGCTCTTGGAGGAGCAAGACGCCGTTTGGTTTCAGCAGGTTAAAGAACGCGGCAGCTGCCTTGGATTGATCAGGAAGGTACATCAAAACCCGTCTGCAAGTGACCACATCAAACTTTGCGCCAGATTGTGCGAAGTCTAGAAAGTCGCGTTCCACGAACTGGGTGTTGATCACATCGCGTTCTGATGCCCTCTTTCGTGCGTGCTCGATTGCCGTGCCGTTTAGGTCAAGCCCAGTTACACGGCCCTGCGCCCCGACCGCAGACGACAGGCGAAACGTAACGTCGCCGCCACCGCATCCGATATCAAGCGCCGTCGCGCCTTGTGGAATTGCTGCCTCAACAAAGAGGCGGTCTGTAAATGCGCCACCATTGTCCATACCGGATGTCTACCATGCGTGGGAGCTAGTTCCTATCTTTTGCAACTCAGTCGAAGACGGTTTCGGCCCAAAGCCGTCACTCAACAATGCGTCTGTTTTCGGAGGTCGCAGCCGGGATCGATGCGATTTGCAGCTTGTGAAAAATCAAAGACTGTCGCGTCCTAAGTGCTCGCAAGGAAGCTTCTAGTTACGCTGTGATCGAGCGTGTTTTGCATGACGCATAAGCGGTTAGATCACTTAGATCTCGATTTACGCCAGGAGCGTGGCGTAAGGCCAAAATTCTTACGAAAGATACGCGCAAATTGGGCTGGGTTCCCATAGCCAACGCGCTGAGCGACAGAAATGATACTCGATTCCTCTTCTTCGATCAGCAGACTTGCCGCATGATCTAACTTTCTTTGTAGTGCGAATTGGTGCGGCGATTGGCCGGTCGCGGCTTTGAACCGGCGAGAGAAATGATGGCGGCTGATATTTGCGATATCGGCCATCGCTTCCACGGTCACATGTTGATCCAGGTTTTGCTCCAGCATTTGCTCAATCCTGTGCAAGACGGGCTTGCTGATCGGATGCGCATCGGACGAAACGACCTCATCTTCAATCGCATGGCCGGCGAAGGGCCGATCCAGCAACTGATGAATAATCATATGAGCGGCGTGCAAAAGTGTGGAATCCGAGACCAGGCCCGCGCGCGTGTAGCCAATATCCATCATCGTGGCTTCCACCAAAGGATCGCGAAAAAGCTGCGAAACGACAGACTTCTTCAGCTTTTGAGGCCAGTCTTTGCCAAAGCTTTCTGCCAGACACTCCACCGCAATCGCCATTGAAATCACTGTGATCTCTGGGTAGCGGCCAAACCCGTTGGACTTAGGAGGCACAATTGCGATGTCGCCCGGTGCCACCTCGCAATCGATTTCCTGAAGGCCCGCTTTTTGCCAGACGCGTCCGCCCCCCTCGATGCATAGCGTTACAAACAAAGCCGGTATGCTGCGCAATACATTTTCATGAGGGGTATAAGTCGCGCGAAAAAGTATTGTTTTACGGTCTCGCGCAGCCTGTAGGTAATGAATCTCGGCCCCAGCACTCTCCAGGCGTTGCCGTGCGATATCTGCTGTCACAAGTCCCATTTCCGAATGATACCTGAGTGTTTTTGTCAAAAAAAGCACAAAAGGTAAGTTTTACCGCACAGTTGGGTTAGACGCCCTCCGGTTTTGCACGCCAAGTTGGCCTCGGGACCTTGAAGGGGTGAACTATGTTTTCAAATAGAGCATTGCTGTTTCGCAGCAGCACAGTCGGTTTGCTGTGCCCAGATCAAGTGGGCTATCTTGCGCCAGACCCAGGCTTGAAACTGAGCACAGCAAACCGACTGTGCT
>JBCBWJ010000136.1:0-7086 GCA_039817165.1 Pseudomonadota bacterium
CACCCAGCGCGTCCGCCACGCGCCCCGGCAGGGCATCACAAAACGCGCCGTCCAGCAGATCGCCGTCAAGATGCGCCTCTGCCGGAACGGCGCTGCTGTCGCGGTCGGTGACGGCGACCTGTGCGCCCTCAGCCCGCAACAGTGCGACCAACACGGCGCCGATCCCACCTGCCGCGCCTGTCACGAGCGCTGTCTTTCCTTCAAACCGCATGGTCAGCCTCCAAAAGACGCGATGGGCGCGCCAAATTGTGCGGGATCAATCGTCAGGCCCAGGCCCGGACCTTTGGGCAAGGCGATGTGGCCATTTTGGATCTCAATCCCACCGGCCGCATCGTAGTGATCTTCGATGTAGGGCGCAGCGAGCCAGACGCCCTCCATCCGGCGGGGATCCACAGTGGCGGCGATATGGGTGCAGGCAGCAGCGATGATGTCGCCCCCCCAACTGTCATCGCAAGTATGGGGCAGGTTGCGCGCCGCACAGATATCGCGAAACGCCGTCATCGGCAGCAGACCCCCGATGCGGGTCAGCTTTATGCCGAACCCGTCGACCAGTTCGCGGCCCACGGATGTGATCACCGTGGCCAGATCGACGCTGCTTTCGTCCATGTAGATGGCATGGGTCACTTGCGGGCGGATCCTTTCGAGGTCTTCGATCCTGTCGCAGGGCTGTTCCATGACAAAGGGGATGTCGGGGCATTCCCGGCTGACCCGCAACGCATCGCGCGTGGTCCAACCGCGATTGCCATCGACCGCCAGTCGCATACGCCCACGTATGTTTTCCCAGACTTTGCGAATGACCTCTATGTCCACCTCGACCGGGCGGCCGCCGACCTTGACCTGCAGGCGGGGATACCCTTCATCGGCCTTGTCTTTGGCAATGCGGGCGATCTCGTCCGGGAGGCCGACGCCGGTGGCATAGTAGGATGGGACCCGGTCGGTCACCGCCCCGCCAAGCAGGTCCGACACGCTGAGCCCTGCCCCTTTGCCCATCAGATCATAGGTGGCAATATCGAGGGCGGCCTTGGCATAATTGTGCCCGTTGAGCGCCCCATCCATCGCCTGCCGCACCGGGATCGGGACGGGCGCGGTTCCGATCAAAGATGGGGCCAGTTCCGTCAACGCCGCGACCGCCCCGGCCGCGTGAGACGGCGCGTAGGTCGGACCCACAGGACAGGTTTCACCCCACCCTTCCAGCCCGCCTTCATCTAACATACGCACCAGTGTGGTTTTCAGGGAGTAGACCTGAGCGTTGGCCATTGTGTAGGGCCCGTTCTTCACCGGCAGGTCGTGCTGGTAGATGTGGATTTCCTTGATCTTATCCATCGCTCACCTCCGCGGCCACAAACCTCGCCTGCTGAACGCTCAGGCGGAAGAGACCCTTGCAGGACCCACCCGAGACGGCTTGATCATAGGCCTTCAGATCGCACCAGATGAGATCTCCATGGGCCACGGGTCAAAGATCCTGATTGAGCGCGTCTGCCGCGGGAATGTCGCGTTCGCGGCGGGCGATGTAGTCCAAAAGGGCCTCGTTGACGCCCTCGTCCAGTTTCGGTTCTTCGTAGGAGTTCAAGAGGTTACGCGTATAATTGAGAGCGCGTTCATTGACCTCGACAGCCCCTTCCGCGACCCATTGTTCGATCGAGTTATTGTCGAAAAGCTCTGGCATGAAGAACGCGCGCTGGAAATTTTCCAGCGTGTGGGGGTGGCCCAGATAGTGCCCGCCCGGACCAATATCACCCACAGCGGCCACGGCCTCGTCAAAATCATCCCAACGGATGCCTTGGGCCATGCGATAGGCCATCGCGCATTGTTCCGCGTCGACCACGAATTTCGCCATGGAGCAATGCATCCCCGCCTCGTTCCATCCGGCCGAGTGCCACATGTAGTTGGTGCCTGCCATCTGCAGCGCCATGAGAGTCGTCGCACTCTCATAGCCCGCTTGGGCGTCGAAGGTCTTCGCGCCGCCCAGCGTGTTCGAGGACCGCCACGGCACGCCGTAATGTCGCGCCATCTGGCCGATCATCAGGTTCATCAAGCTGATCTCTGGCGTGCCCGCCATGGGGGCACCGGATTTCATCGACACGGTGGACAGGTAATGCCCGTATATCGCAGGGCAGCCCTTGCGCACCACCTGGGTGTAGGCCAGCGCGCTGAGCGCTTCGGCGTTGAGCTGTGCCACGGAGGGTGCCACAGACGCAGGCGTATTGGCCCCGCCCAGCACGAAAGGCGAGCAGAGCACGGGTTGGTTGCGTTTGTTGAAGGCGCGCATGGCACCCAGCATGGTTTCATCCCACACCAGCGGCGAGTTGCCGTTGCAATTGCCGGTGCAGACGGGGTGCGTTTCCATGAACTCTTCACCGAACAGGATGGCGCACATGTCCATCACATCTTCGGCGTTCTTGGGGCTGGTGGTCATGCCCATGAACGTTTTGTCGGAGTATTTCATCGACGAATAGGTGATGCGCAGGTGGCGCTGGCTGATCGGGTGATCATAGGGTTCCACGATGTGATGTGCCGAGCTGTGCAGGCTGGGCAGCATGTGGGCCAGTTTGTGGAAGTTGGAGAGGTCCTCCATCATCGGGTTGCGGCGCTCGTCGTTGAGGTCGCGCATGTAGGGCGCGCCGGTCATGGGCACAAAGATCGCGTGATCCTTGCCGAAGGGCAGATTGTTGGCCGGGTTGCGCGCGTGATAGGTGAAGGTTTCGGGGATCGTGGCGATCAATTCGCGCACCAGTCCGCGGTCGAGATGCACACGGTCACCGTCGCGGATATCCGCGCCCATGCGTTTCCAGTCTGCGATCGCGATATCGTCGCGAAACACGACGCCCACGTTTTCGAGAATGTCCATGCTGGCGGCATCAATGCGCTCCACCTGCTCGGGCGTCATGGGTTCGGTCAGCGGCATGTTGCGCTTGAGCGCGGGCAGCATGGTGAAATCGCGCGCCTGTCGGTTGGCTTTGCGCGCGCCGCGTCCTCGACGGGTGGTGCCGACAGCTTCTACGGTCATTTTTGTGTCTCCATCGACTGGGAAATTCGTGTCAATATTTCAGAGAGTTGCGTGAATGTACCGGTCTCGCTCAGACCGTCCATCATCATCCGGCTCAGCGTGTTGGGGGAGGCCAGGCGCGCGGCCTCTGATGTGAGGTCAGCCCGGCCATGGCCGTGCAAATCGGTGAGGAAGGCCGCCGCGAGCGGGCCGAGATAGGTGTCGGGCTGGCCAGTTTGAGAGGAGAGCCATTGGCCACCGGCGCCGAGCAGACCCATCGCGCCCACCAGGACAGTGCAGGCGGCGAAGAACTTGAGGAATGTCTCTTCGTTGGGTTGCGGCAGGATCGGGTTATTCGCACCAAACAGACGGGTGAGCGCGGTGGTGTCGCCCAGAACCGGTAAGGGCGTGTTGCCGTGTTCCATTGACGCGAACGGAATGGTGATTGAGATCTCTTCAGACGGCGCGCAGACGGCTTGCAGATCGGCCATCGGCACGCCAGCCATGACGGAGACGACCTCTTGATCATCGCGCCAGGGGAGCGCGCCACAGACGTCTTTCCAGACAGCGGGGCGCAAACACAGGAATACGGTGTCGGCCTCAGCCACCAGATCGTGGTTGTCGGCCACGCGAATGCCAAGACCGGCCGCGGCAAGCTCGGCCGAAACTGCCTCATTGCGGCGCGACACGATCACCTGATGGCCGCCCCTGGCCACCGCGCGGGCCATGTGGCTGGCGATATGACCGGTGCCGATGAAACCGACCGTTGTCATCCCACATTGTCCCCGTCTGCGGGGTCGCTGAGGTCCACCCAGATGGTTTTCATCTCGGTGAATTGGTCATGGGCGTGGATAGAATTGTCGCGCCCGCCAAAGCCCGATTGCTTGTAACCGCCGAAGGGCGTGGAGATGTCACCTTCGCCGTAGCAGTTCACGGTGACCGTACCGGCCCGTATGTCACGCGCGGCGCGCATGGCGCGGCGGACGTTGCCCGTGAAGATCGACGCGGCGAGGCCGTATTCTGTGTCATTGGCGAGCTGGATCGCTTCGTCCATGCTGGCCACTTCGATCACGGCCAGGACAGGGCCAAAGATTTCCTCGCGGGCTTTTGGGTCGTCTTTGGTGACCTCGTAGATGGTCGGCTCCACGAAGTTGCCATCGACCTTGCCACCGGCCAGCGCCTTGCCGTCGATGTAGCCCGTCACCTTCTTGCAATGCTCACTGTCAATCAGGGCACCAAGGTGGTTTTGAGGATCGAGCGGGTCGCCGGTTTTCCAATCCCGCATGCGAGCGAGCACGCGCTTCATCAGCGGGGCTTTCACGTCTTTGTGCACGATGAGGCGGCTGCCCGCAGAGCAGTTTTCGCCCATGTTCCAGAACGCCGCGTTGACCACGTTTTCGGCCACGTGATCAAGGTTTTCTGCATCCTCTAGCACCACGATGGGGTTCTTGCCGCCGCATTCCAGCGTGACCTTTTTGAGGTTGCTGTCGGCGGAGTAGCGCAGGAAGCGTTTGCCGGTCTCAGTCGAGCCGGTGAAGCTGACCATGTCGACATCCGGGTGCATCCCGAGCGGTTCGCCCACGGAGGGGCCATCGCCGGGCAGCACCTGCAGCACGCCGCGTGGGATGCCAGCCATGTGCGCGACTTCGGCCAAACGCAGCGCGGTGAGGCTGGTTTGTTCTGCGGGTTTCACGATGACCGAGTTGCCCGCAGCGAGCGCCGGGCCGATCTTCCAGGCGAGCATCAGCATCGGGAAGTTCCAGGGCAGCACGGCGGCCACGACGCCCAGGGGTTCGCGGACGATCATGGCCATGGCATCGTCGCCTGCGGGGGCGGTTTGGTCATAGATCTTGTCGATCAATTCGCCGTGCCATTTGATCGTGTGGATCGTCTCGGGGATGTCGATCTCTTCGCAGTCCTTGATGGGTTTGCTGCTGTCGAGACTTTCCATCACGGCCAGTTCATGGCGCCGCCGGGTGATGAGTTTGCAGAACCGGATCAGCACGTCCTTGCGCTCGGACGGGTGGGCGCGGGACCAGTCGCCCCGATCAAACGCCTCGCGCGCTTTTTGCACGGCAAAGTTCACGTCTTCAGCGTTGGCGGTGCTGATGGAGGTCAGGACCGCACCTGTGGCTGGGTTGACCGTGTCCATCATCGGGCCCGCGCCTTTGCGAAACTTGCCGTCCACAAACGGAGTTGCTGGAAGGTCAATCTCAGCGGCGATGGCGGCATATTCCGCCCGTGTCAAAAGGTCGGTCATTGGCCATCTCCCATGATCGCGGCGATGGAGGTGTCGAGCGTGCGGATCACCTCCTC
Organism: Pseudomonadota bacterium; assembly: GCA_039817165.1. GTDB lineage: Bacteria > Pseudomonadota > Alphaproteobacteria > Rhodobacterales > Rhodobacteraceae > Roseovarius. The sequence continues at coordinate 5,303 of JBCBWJ010000136.1, forward strand.
CAGGGCGCGTTTGTCGTCTTTGTTCAGCGGTTGCAGCGGTTTGCGCGGGGGCCCGGCGGGGATGCCGCGCATCGTCACCCCGTGTTTGATGCATTGGATGAACTTGCCGCCCTGTTCCAGCACGCGCATCAGCGGCATCATCGCGGACATGATCGCGCGGCCTTTGGTGAAATCGCCGTCGAGCACGCAGGTTTTGTAAAGCGCGACATGAGCCTCTGGCGCGAAGTTGGAGCCTGCGCAGACCCAGCCGCGCGCACCCCAGGCGAAAAACTCCAGCGCCTGGTCATCCATGCCGCAGAGCAGGCCCAAGTGCGGATAATCGCGCGCAATAAGGTGCAGGCGATTGATGTCGCCGGAGCTTTCCTTGATGCCGCAGAAATTGGGGGAGCGGCCCAGACGGTCGAGTGTTTCTTCGTCCATGTTGACGCCCATCCGACCCGGATAGTTGTAGAGCATCACCGGCATGTTCGCGGCGCGGTCGATGGCCAGCGCGTGGAGGGCGATCTCTCGGCCTGTGGGCACGGAATAGGGCGGCGTCGCCACAAGGAGAGCATCCGCGCCGATGTCTTTGGCGGCGCGGGCAAAGTCGATGCTTTCATCTGTGCGTAGGGCGCCGGTGCCCATGACCAGTGGCACACGGCCGTCGATCATTTGTTTGATGAGGCGCGCCAAGTGGAGGCGTTCGTCGTGGCTTTGGGCGTAGTATTCGCCGGTGGTGCCCGCCGTGATGATGCCATGGACGCCACCGTTGATCAGATGCTCCACCGTTTGGGCGAGGGCCTCTTCGTTGATCGAGTGATCGGCGTGGCTGGGCGTGACGATGGGGGTCCAGATCCCTTCAAACTGCATGTTTGCGGTCCTTGATGGTGATGACGTCGATGGGGAGCGGATCAGGGGAGACGAATTGCTCCAACCGGTCGCGCGACAGGGTCCAATGGTCGATGGTTAGAGAGACGACGCAGTCTGCATCGCGGGCCTCTATGGCGTCGATCATTTGGTCGTGGTGATCGCTTGCGGTACGCACGCGGGCAGCATCGGCATCGCTGGACGGGCGATAGAAGGTTTGGCTGAGCCGCGTGTGATCAATGAGCATGCGGTTGAGGCTGGGCAACAGGTACGGGTTATGTGCCATCACGCCGATCTGGTGGTGAAAGCGATGGTTCATCAGAGCGGCCTGTTCGGCATCGCCCGAGATGGCGGCGGTGCGAAAATCGGTTTGGATCGCGCGCAGGGTTGGGATTTCATCACTGCGGCGGTTCTCTGCGGCCAGACGGGCGACCGTGGCGTAAATGAGCGGCGCGGTTTGGAAAAACATGCGCATGACAGGCAGGTCCATAGAGGCGACCTTGGGCCCGCGGTTCTGCTCGATCCGGACGTAGCCTTCGCCCGCGAGGCGCTGGAAGATCTCACGCATCGGCGTGCGGGACAGTCCATATTCGGTGCAAAGCGTTGCCTCGTCCAGATCACTGCCCGGGGCGATGTCTTGGCGCAAAATACGCATGCGTATGCTCTCAAGGCAGTCTGCTTTGCGGTCTGTTTTGCTGTCCGTTTTGCTGTCTGTGTTGCTGTCTGTGGGCATGATCGATTCGCGGCTGTGAATACATGTTGTATACATAGCGTACACGGGATTGGGCCGACGCTCCTCATCTCATTGCGACATTTCCCGCCATTTATGCGGCTGATGGCGTGTCCGCATTTTGATCCAGGGTGAAGGGCTGGTCGCTCATGAGGCTTGGAATGCGCGCTTGGGTCTGCGCGACCTCGTCGAGGTCTATGATGGTTTG
>JBCBWJ010000137.1:0-7073 GCA_039817165.1 Pseudomonadota bacterium
CCCCAAGACCGACGAGGCCAAGATCGCGGCCGCCTTTGCGTTTGGCGCGGAGATGCACGACGGCCAGCTGCGCCATTCGGGTGAGCCGTATTTCACCCATCCTGTCGCGGTCGCGGCGATCTTGGCCGAGCAGCGGCTTGATGATGCCACGCTGATCACAGCGCTCTTGCATGACACGATTGAAGACACCCGCGCGTCCTATTCCATTGTGGAAGAGACCTTTGGTCAGGAAATCGCCGATCTCGTGGACGGGGTGACGAAGTTGACGAACCTGCAATTGTCGAGCACGGAAACCCAGCAGGCGGAAAACTTCCGCAAGCTCTTCATGGCGATTTCCAAGGACATGCGGGTGATCCTCGTGAAGCTGGCGGACCGGCTGCACAACATGCGCACCATAAAATTCATGAAGCCCGAAAAGCAGCTGAAAAAGGCGCGCGAGACGATGGATATCTTCGCACCGCTGGCGGGGCGGATGGGCATGCAATGGATGCGTGAAGAGCTGGAGGATCTTGCCTTTCGCGTGATCAACCCCGATGCGCGCAATTCCATCATCCGCCGGTTCATCACCCTGCAGCGTGAAACAGGCGACGTGATCGAACGCATCACCGCGGATATGCGCCACGAGTTGGACAAGGCCGGGATCGAGGCGGAGGTGTTTGGCCGCGCCAAGAAACCCCATTCCATCTGGCGCAAAATGCAGGCCAAGGAAATCGGCTTTTCGCGCCTGTCGGACATCTACGGTTTTCGCATCATCACCGAAAGCGAGGCAGACTGCTACCAGGTGCTGGGCGCGATCCACCAACGCTGGCGCGCGGTGCCGGGGCGGTTCAAGGACTATATCAGCCAGCCAAAGTCGAACGGTTACCGCTCGATCCATACCACTGTCTCTGGCCGCGATGGCAAAAGGGTCGAGGTGCAGATCCGCACCCGCCAGATGCATGACGTGGCCGAAACGGGCGTTGCGGCGCATTGGTCCTATCGCGACGGCGTGCGCTCCGAGAACCCGTTTGCAGTCGATCCCACCACCTGGATTTCCAGCCTGAATGAACAGTTCGAGGCCAATGACGACCACGATGAATTCCTCGAGGCCGTGAAGCTGGAGATGTATCAGGACAAGGTTTTTTGCTTCACGCCAAAGGGCGATGTGGTGAAGCTCCCCCGGGGGGCAACGCCGATTGATTTCGCTTATGCAATTCACACCCGCATCGGGCATGCTTGCGTGGGTGCCAAGGTCGACGGGATGCGCGTGCCGCTTTGGACGCGGGTCAAGAACGGCCAATCGGTGGATGTGATCACTGCAGATGGCCAGACACCGCAGGCGACATGGCTCGACATCGCCACCACCGGTCGGGCGCGCGCGGCCATTCGAAAAGCCCTGCGAGAACTGGACCGGGATCGCTATATAAAGCTGGGTCGGGAATTGGCGCGGTCGGCTTTTGACAACGTGCGCAAGCGGGCCACCGACAAGGCGCTGGCGACGGCGGCCAAGACCCTGCGTCTTGAAGACAGCAACGAATTGCTCGCCCGGCTGGGCAGTGCGGAACTGACGGCGCAGGAAGTTCTCAACGCAGTTTACCCGGACGTGGCCACCAAAAAGGGCAATCTGATTGGCCGGGACCGCGCTGTCATCGGTCTGGGGCGCAACCAGAACTTTGATCGCGCCCAATGTTGTCAACCGATCCCCGGTGAACGCATCGTCGGCATTGCCTATCGCGGGCGCGGCGTTGTGGTGCATGCCATAGATTGCGAGGCCCTGTCGCAATTCGACGATCAACCCCAACGCTGGTTGGACTTGCACTGGCATACCGGAGAGCACCCGCCGGAATATGACGTCACGATCGACATCACCATTGGCAATGATGCAGGCGTATTGGGGCGAATTTGCACATTGATAGGTGAGCAGAAGGCCAATATCTCAAACCTGACGTTCCTCGACCGAAAGCCGGACTTCTTCCGCCTTCTGATTGACATTGATCTGCGGGATGCCAGCCATCTGCACCGGATCATTTCCGCGCTTGACGCTGAGAGCAATGTCGCCGCAGTTGCAAGGCATCGGGATCCCGGCAAATCGGGCGGTGGTGCAGACGGTATTTGAGTTGGGAGACACCCGGAGTTGGTTTTCAAGCGTCGCGATAAACTGTCCAACCTTCGCAAGGTGCTGGAGTTCGTCTGGCCCAAGAGCGGATATGCGCGTGCCTTCAACTATGTGAAGCTGCGTGTGCGCCGCATTCCGGATCAACCGCACCGGATCGCGCGCGGCATTTTCGCGGGCGTATTCGTGACCTTCTCCCCCTTTTTCGGGCTGCATTTCTTTCTGGCCGCGGGACTGGCCAAGGTCATGCGCGGCAACATCATAGCCTCGCTTTTTGCGACTTTTGTGGGCAACCCGCTGACCTTCTTTTTCATTGCCACGGCGTCGTTGCAGACCGGCAATTTCCTGTTGGGCCGCACCGGCAAGAACAGTGATGAGATTCACCGGTCACTGGGCGGTAAGTTCGTCGATGCCTGGCAGGATCTGAAGAACAACTTCATCGCGCTCTTCACGGATCGTGACGCGGATTGGCACAATCTCTATGTTTTCTACGATGAGGTGTTTTTCCCCTACATGATCGGTGGTCTGGTGCCTGGAGCCCTCGTTGGAATAGTGTTTTACTATCTCAGCCTGCCGGTCATCCAGGCCTATCAGAACCGCCGCAAGGGTCGGTTGAAGGAAAAATTGCTGGCGCTGAAGGAAAAAGCATCGTCAAAGGCTGACGGAAAGAGCCCACAGGACTAGATCGGCCTTATGGGTGCAAAAGGAGAATGCAATGTCCTTAGCGAATGACTTGCGGCTTGGCGTGAACATTGACCATGTGGCGACCGTGCGAAATGCCCGGGGCGGGGCATATCCTGACCCCGTTCGCGCCGCCAAACTGGCCGAAGAGGCCGGGGCCGATGGTATCACTGCGCATTTGCGCGAAGACCGCCGCCATATCTCGGATGATGATATCGAACGGTTGATGGAGCATCTGACCCTGCCGTTGAACTTCGAAATGGCCGCGACAGAAGAAATGCAGGCGATTGCGCTGCGCCACAAACCTCATGCCGTGTGCATCGTGCCCGAAAAGCGCGAAGAGCGGACGACCGAGGGCGGGCTGGAAGTGGCGCGAGAGGAAAACCGCCTTGCCCATTACATCGCGCCGCTCCGGGACGCAGGCTGCCGCGTGTCCATCTTTATCGCGGCCGACCGGCGTCAAATAGATGCCGCCAACCGCATCGGGGCAGAGGTGATCGAACTGCACACCGGGGCCTATTGCGATGCCCATGCCGAAGGTGATTTTGAGGCCCGCGACCGCGAATTGCAGTCCTTGCGAGAGATGGCAGCCTTTGGCGCGTCCTTGGGGCTAGAGGTGCATGCGGGCCATGGCCTGACCTATGACACCGTGGGCCCCATCGCCGCTTTGCCGGAAGTGAAGGAACTCAACATCGGGCATTTCCTGATCGGGGAATCGATCTTTTTGGGGCTGGGCGAGGCGATCACGCAGATGCGTCGCCTGATGGAGGACGCCCGCGGCGCGCCAATGCGGACGGCCGGATGAGAGGCCTGCTGTCTTTGGTGGCCGCAGTTGCCCTCACGGGTGCGGCCGCGGCCCAAGAGGTGGCAGAGTGTGATTGGCGCAATGCCGCCTCTGCGGTGCTGGAGCCGTGGGAGGACTACACCCGCACATTCGCCAATGGGGAGGTGCGCATCGCGGTGCTCGACATGGTGGAACCCGGCGTCGCCCCTTTGCACCTTCTGGTTCTGTCCCCGCCCTATGACGAGTTGAACATCCGCCAGTGCCGTATCGTGACCCTGCAAGGCACACGCGGCTTTGCGGATTTGACCTTTGACGCGCTGGATGCCTCTTACGACCCTGCCGTGGGTCTGATCTTCACGCTCCCGGTGCGGCACTACGACTTGGGCAGCGGCGACATCGCGGATGCAACGCTGCGCTTCACGCTGAACCAGGCCACAGGCCAGATGGGCGCGCAGTTTGTCCGGTGAGACCACCCCGGCCTCGGCCCGTGACACCGGCCTCTCGGCGCGCGCCATCCTGATGAGCGTGCTGGCCGTGGTTCTTGCCGCCTGGGCCATATGGACCCTGGAAAGCGCGCGCGCCGGGCTGACCTTCACCGAATTGCGCGAGGGGCCGACACCGGTCACGCGGATCTCGGACGGGTCGAACGGGCCGCCTGTGGTCATCGCCCACGGCTTCGCCGGATCGCGGCAAATGATGCTCAGCTACGCCGCGGCTTTGGCCCAAGGGGGCTACACCGTCTACAGCTTCGATTTCGAAGGGCACGGACGCCACCCCGATCCGATGCGGGGCGATGTCACGTCTATCGAGGGCACAACAAAGCGGCTGGTGGATCAGACCCTGAGCGTGGTCGAAATGGCCGCCGATGGGGACTCGCCCGTTGCCCTGTTGGGGCATTCCATGGCCACCGATGTGCTGGTGCGCGTCGCCCGTCAGGACCAAGATGCGGTGGGGCCTGTGGTGTTGCTGTCCGCGTTTTCTGAGGCGATTGACGCCACCCAGCCTGAGGATCTGCTGCTGATCACCGGACAGTGGGAAGGCGCGCTCGCCGCATTTGCCGAACGCGCGCTGCAGATGGCAGATCCGGACGCCGCGCTGGGGCAGACCGTGGACACGGGCGAGATCCGCCGCAAGGCACTCCTTGCCCCCAATGTCGAACACGTGGCGATCCTGCATTCCCGCGTCGGGCTGGAAGAGGCAGAAGCCTGGCTCAACGCGTTCTACGACCGCCCGCGCGAGGCCCATGTGGCGATCCAAACCGGGTGGCCACTGATCGCGCTGCTCTTTGCGCTCACGGTGCTGTTTCGCCCGGTCATGCAGATTTATCCGCCCGCCGAGGTCGAGGTGCCGTGGCTCAACCGGTACGCCTTTGCCATCGTGGTCCTTGTGCCCGCCGTTCTAACGCCGCTTGTGGCCTATCCGTTTGACTTGCAGTTTCTGCCAGTCTTGGTGGCGGATTACCTTGCCCTGCATCTGGCCATTTACGGGCTGATACAGGTGGGGTTGTTGCTGTGGCTCAAAGGCGCGCTGCCACGGCCCGATGTGACGGCGGCGGCGATCCTGGCCGCGTGGGCGATCCTGGTCTTCGGCACAGCGCTGGATCGGTATGGCGCGAATTTCTGGCCGGCCCCCGGACGGCTCAGCCTGATTGCTGCGCTCTGCCTGGGGGCGATCCCGTTCATGATCGCCGACAGCTATCTGGCCCATGGCGCACCGTTTTGGCAGCGTCTTTTAGGGCGCGTGGCCTTTTTTGCGTCTCTGGGGGCGGCGGTGGCGCTGGATTTCGAAGGGCTGTTTTTCCTGCTGATGATCGCGCCTGTGCTGGTGCTGTTCTATTTCACCTTCGGGATCATGGGCCGGTTCACGGCCAAGATTGCCGGGCCCTCTGCGGCGGGTCTGGGCCTTGGGCTCGCGCTGGCCTGGGCGCTGGGGGTCAGTTTCCCGCTTTTTGCCACGGGGGCCGGGTGAGATGATCCTCGGGATAGGCACGGATCTGGCCAATATTGAGCGCATCCAAGGCACGCTCGATCGTTTCGGCGACCGGTTTCGCGCCCGCGTTTTCACCGACATTGAACAAGGCAAGGCCGAACGGCGCGCCGACACCGCCGGGACCTATGCCAAACGCTGGGCCGCGAAAGAGGCCTGCTCAAAGGCGCTGGGCACCGGCTTGCGCATGGGCATTTCGTGGAAAGACATGGCCGTAACGAACCTCGAGACCGGTCAGCCGGTGATGCAGGTCACGGGCTGGGCCGCAGAGCGGCTGCGCGAAATGACGCCGCCGGGCCATGAGGCGATCATTCACGTGTCTTTGACCGATGATCACCCCTGGGCCCAGGCCTTCGTGGTGATTGAGGCGCGCGCGCGATCAGCCGAACCTTGACACCCACGCCCCATCCCCCCAAGACGGACGGGCAAAATTGAGCGGAGCAAAGCATGTCCACAGAGGAAAAATCGTCGGGCATTTGGGAGACGGTAAAAACGGTCTTTTGGGCGCTGTTCATCGCGCTCATCTTCCGCACGCTGTTTTTTCAACCGTTCTGGATCCCGTCTGGCTCCATGAAGGACACGCTGCTCATTGGGGATTTCCTGTTCGTCAATAAAATGGCCTACGGATATTCCTACGCGTCGTGCCCCAACATCACGCCTCTGGGCATTGATGCGCAAAAGATCTGCGGGTTTCTGGATCGCGACAACACCCGGCTGATCGGCGGCGCGCCAGAGCGGGGCGATATCATCGTGTTCCGCCACCCAACCACGGGCACCGATTTCATCAAGCGCTTGGTCGGCATGCCGGGCGACAAGGTCCAGGTGACCGAAGGCGTGTTGCAGATCAACGGCACGCCCGTGGCCCTTCAGGATGCGGGCAACTTTGTTGAGGTCATGGACGCGCAGGGCCCCCTGCGCAACCTGCCGAGGTGCGAGAACGGGCCGGTGGGCATCGGCGGGTCTTGTGAAAAATCCCGTCAGATTGAAACGCTGCCGGGGGGGACCTCGCACAACATCCTCAATATCGGGCGCATGCCGTCAGACAACACCCGGGTTTATAACGTGCCCGAGGGGCATTACTTTTTCATGGGCGACAACCGCGACAATTCCACCGACAGCCGCGTGCCCACGCAGGCGCGCGGGGTGGGGTTCGTGCCTTTCGAGAACCTGATTGGCCGCGCAGATCGCGTGATCTTTTCCTCGGCGGGCAGCTCGATGCTGTTTTTCTGGACGTGGCGGGGGGATCGTTTCTTTGAGAAGCTGGAATGAAGCTCTCTGCGGAGCTTAGGGCGTTTCAAGACCGGCTGGGCTACGCCTTTTCGAACCCGGAGCGGCTGGTGCGCGCGGTGACGCACGCTTCGATGTCATCGCCCAATCGCGATGACAATCAGCGGCTGGAATTTCTGGGCGACCGGGTGCTGGGCCTGGTGATGGCCGAGGCGCTCCTGGATCAGGACAAGGACGCGCAAGAAGGGCAACTGGCCCCTCGGTTCAATGCCTTGGTGCGCAAAGAGGCCTGCGCGGATGTGG
>JBCBWJ010000138.1:0-7071 GCA_039817165.1 Pseudomonadota bacterium
GCTCCGATCCGCGGCAATCGCGACATGGTGGCGCAACAATTGAACAATGGGCATCTCGTAGGCGCAAAATAGTTGCGCTGCAGTTGCGAAATAGATAGACCGGCCCGACTGACAACTAGGAGAGTGATTCATGGCTCATGACGGACAGGACCTTCGGCTGAACCCCCCGGTGCATCTCGATGATCTTCTGTCGCTGACAGGCGCGGCGATTGCCCCTGTCGAGGCGATCCTTGCCACGGCCAAAGCGCGGCTCGAGGATGTGGTGATGGTGGATGGTCGTGTCTCGGGCGGCAAGATTGAGAGCAATCAGACCGCCGCCCACGGGCTGGCGTGGCTGGCCACCTATGTGGAATCGCTCCGCCAGATGCAAAACTGGGCCACGCGGCTGGATGCGGATGGCAAATTTGGCGAGGTGGAAAAGCTGATCCACCAGATCGCCTTTGGGGAATACCTCTGGCAGATCTATGGCGGCATTCCGATGAGCCAGGGCGAGATGCTGCGCCTGCAGGATATGGGGCTGAGCCAGGACGACATGCGCGGCTTGATGATCCCTGAGATTCAGACGCTCACCCAGACCGGCAACACCCAGGCCGCGCGGATGCGTCTTGTGGAGTTGATGCAGGAACGCAGCGCAGAGATCACCGTGGGCACCAGCGGGCTTGACCAAGAGCTCGAAATGATCCGCGAGCAGTTTCGCCGGTTTTCCATCGATAAGGTCGAGCCTTACGCCCATGACTGGCACCTCAAGGACGAGCTTATCCCGATGGAGATCATCGAGGAATTGGCTGAAATGGGTGTCTTTGGCCTCACGATCCCGGAAGAATATGGCGGGTTTGGCCTGTCGAAGGCGTCGATGTGCGTGGTTTCAGAGGAACTCAGCCGGGGCTATATCGGTGTGGGCTCGCTTGGCACACGCTCCGAGATTGCGGCCGAGTTGATCATCGCGGGCGGCACAGAAGAGCAAAAGCAAAAGTGGCTGCCCCGTCTGGCCAGCGCTGAAACGCTGCCGACAGCCGTGTTTACAGAACCCAACACCGGATCGGATCTGGGGTCGTTGCGCACCCGCGCGGTCAAAGACGGCGATGACTATCGCATCACCGGCAACAAAACCTGGATCACGCACGCCTCGCGCACGCAAGTGATGACGCTGCTGGCGCGCACCAATCCGGACAGCACCGATCACCGCGGATTGTCGATGTTCCTGGCCGAAAAGACACCCGGCACGGATGAAACCCCGTTCCCGACCGAGGGCATGACCGGCGGCGAGATCGAGGTGCTGGGCTATCGCGGGATGAAGGAATACGAGCTGGGCTTCGACAATTTCCACGTCAAAGGGGAAAACCTGCTGGGTGGCGAAGAGGGCAAAGGCTTCAAACAGTTGATGGAAACCTTTGAGAGCGCGCGTATCCAGACCGCGGCCCGGGCCGTGGGCGTGGCGCAATCGGCGCTGGACATCTCGATGCAATATGCGATCGACCGCAAACAATTCGGCAAGTCGCTCATTGAGTTTCCGCGTGTGGCCAGCAAGCTTGCCATTATGGCCGTGGAAATCATGATCGCCCGTCAGCTGACGTATTTCTCCGCCTGGGAGAAAGACAACGGGCGACGCTGTGATCTTGAGGCCGGGATGGCGAAACTGCTGGGGGCGCGCGTGGCCTGGGCTGCGGCGGACAATGGTCTGCAGATCCATGGCGGCAACGGCTTTGCCCTTGAGTACAAGATCAGCCGGGTTCTGTGTGACGCGCGGATCCTCAATATCTTTGAGGGGGCGGCCGAAATTCAGGCGCAAGTCATCGCACGGCGTTTGCTCGCCTAAGCGCGCCTTTATAGACCAACACAAAAGCGCGGCCTTCGGGGCGCGCTTTTTTGGTTTTGGCCGACCAGCAATTAGGGAATTCGCAATGGTTTAGGTCGATGCTGCGTACGTAATGTGTGTGCACCGGTGCAAGACCAGCCGGCGCGGTCCCCATTGGTTTCGCGGGAAAAACGATGCAAGATTACGACGCAAAATGGTTCAAATCCGTTCTTGATGCGATGCATGACAAGGTGCTGGTCAAGGGAACACAGTCGCAAATCCTATGGGCCAACCGCGCATTTCTGAACTTTTACGACATGACGGAGGATGAGCTTTATCAACTTGTGGATGCTGAACACAGCGATCCCGACAACACGCTGCAATACGTGATTGATGATCAGACAGTCGTGACATCGGGGGCGCATCTCGACATTCCTTACGAGGTGGCCACCAACGCCAAAGGGGATGAATTCCCTTTCCACACTGTGAAATCACCCATCTTCGAAATGTCCCGGGTGGTGCGCACCGTCGGGGTCTCTCGCGATTTGAGTGTTGAAGACATTCCGAAACGTGACATCGACCATGCGTCGGCAAAAGAGTTCGTCGCCCCGCTCAGGGCGCTGACACGCTCGTTTCCAAATCCGATGATGATGGTGGATGTCAAAGGCCGGGTCCTACATACCAGCCCTCTGTGGGCCGAGACGTTTGGCACGGCCGCGATCAGTACAAACAACTACTTCAAGGACGTTTACAGCGCGCTCGATTCCATGGGCCATGACATCGAAAAATGCCTGAACGACAGAAGAAGCCTTGAGACAACGGTGGCCTATCCCAAAAACGGAGCGTCATCGCGCATCTACGCGGTGCAAATCAGCCCGTGGGCCCTCCCAGACGGCATGCTTGGCGGTGCCACGGTCATCGCGACCGATATATCGGCCCTTCATCAGAAAACAGCCGCGCTGCAGAACGCCAATGAAGAGCTGATGCAATATGCCTACCGCGCATCGCATGACCTCAAGGGGCCTATCACCACGGTGAAGGGTCTGGCCGGGCTCATCGTGGAAGACATCGAAAGCCTTGAAACACTGGAAGCGCTGGAAAACGCAAAACACATCGTCACGATGATGGAGCGGTTGGAAAGCAATGTGAAATCGATCCTCGATCTGGCCCGCGCGGATCTGGAAGACACCGGCAAAAGCACCGTGGACCTACACGCATTGGTTGGTGAGATTTGCGATGGACTGTCGGCCAATTCCGACAGGGCGGGTGTCGAAATCGAAAGCCGTCTTGACGTACGCCACGTGCAGTCACAGCCGATGCGCTTGCGACAGATCATGGAAAACCTGATTGCCAATGGCATTCGCTATCACGCACCAGATCGCGACCGGAAGTTTGTAAGGGTCCGCAGCTTGCGCACGAAAGATGGCGTAGCGATCGATATAGAAGACAACGGTCTGGGCATTCCAAAAGATGCCGGTGACCGCATTTTTGAACGATTCACACGCTTCAACCAAGATAGCGAAGGCTCTGGGCTTGGCCTTGCCATCGTGAAACGAAACGTCGATGCCTTGTCTGGTCGCATCGACGTGAAATCGAGCGATCAAGGCACGGCATTCCGTGTGGTCGTTCCCGGTCACTCACCAGCAGAGGAACGCCCATGACCCACTCTATTCTACTCGTCGATGACAACAAAACCGATCGCTATCTTCTCAAGAGGCGGCTCGAGAAACTGTCGCTCGATCTCACTGTGCTCGAGGCGGAAAACGGGCAGGTCGCGCTTGAAATGTTCAATGACTACCAGACCAACAACGAAGAAAACCCCACCGCGTATCCGCCACTTGTGGTGTTTCTGGACATCAATATGCCGATCCTGGACGGGTTCGGATTTCTGGAGGCATTTCATCACGTTGGTGCCCCAACTGATCGCGCTTCACCGGTGGTGTTCATGTTCACATCCTCGCATCGGGAAGAAGACAAGGCACGGTCAATGCATTGGGATTTCGTCAAAGAGTACATCGTCAAAGGCGATTTATCGAACGAGAAACTGGAACAGATCTTTGAGCAACATCTTAAGCCTACCGTGTGCTAGGGAGGTCTGTCAGGGGGGCACAATTGGCGTTTCAAGACAGCGCGTTGCCGGCAATTGCGATAGAGTGGCTGCGCCTTTCATGGGCCAAACACCATGGGACCGAAAAGCGTGGCCCTGCCCGCCTTTGCTATCAGCCGTGTCGCATCGACGGCCACGAGGCCTTCGCGCAGCGTTGCGTTTCACTTATGTCCAGCCAAAAGAGACGGGCGACATCCGCTATCGCGAGGTCCCGTCCAACAGTGGCAGCACCCTGAACGCTCAACGGAGCGCTATTGGGCTGAGGCTTTGAGCGTTAGTAAAGCGCACGGAGCAGCACAAGCGTGATGCCAGGGAACGCCACCAAAAGCGCCACGCGCACGATATCTGAGGCCACGAAGGGCAGCACCGCTTTGTAGGTTTCGGTCATGCGGGTTTTGGGGTCCATGGAGTTGATCACAAAGAGGTTCATCCCCACGGGCGGGGTGATCAGACCGACCTCGACCACGATCAGCACCAGAATGCCGAACCAGATGGCGACCTCTTCGGGGGTCATGCCGAAATCCAGTTGCGAGATGATGGGAAAGAAAATCGGGATCGTCAGCAGGATCATCGACAGGCTGTCCATGAGGCAGCCGAAAATGAGGTAGAGCACCAGAATGCAGATCAGCACGGACCAGGGCGAGAGCCCCAGTGAGACAACCCATTCCGAGAGTTCCTGCGGGACCTGGGTGAGGGCCAAAAACCCGTTATAAAAGGCCGCGCCGAGGATGATGAAGAAGATCATCGCGGAGTTCTTGGCGGTGGAGTAGAAGCTGTCGACGAGGGTTGCGCGCGTCAGCCCCCGGTTGAGCAGGGCGATCAGGCCGGTGCCCGCCGCCCCGACCGCGGCCGCTTCTGTTGGTGTGAACCACCCCATGTAGATGCCGCCCACCACCAGCAAGAAGACGAGCAGCACCGGCCAGACGTCGATCAGGGCGCGAAACCGGTCGCGCATCGGGATGGGTGGGCGCAGACCGGCGGCATCGGGTTTCAGGCGCACATAAATGGCGATGGTGATCATGTAGCCGATCGCGGCGAGGATGCCCGGAATGAAGGCCGAGAGGAACAGTTTGGCGATGTTTTGTTCGGTGAGGATGGCATAGATCACAAGGATCACTGAGGGCGGGATGAGTATGCCCAGGGTGCCCCCCGCCGCCAGCGTGGCCGTGGAAAACCCGCCGGAATAGCCGTAGCGCTTGAGCTCTGGCAGGGCGACCTGACTCATGGTGGCGGCGGTGGCCAGCGAGCTGCCGCAGATCGCACCAAACCCCGCACAGGCCCCGACGGACGCCATGGCAACGCCGCCTTTGCGGTGCCCCAGAAATGCCTCTGCCGCCCGGAACAGCGCCGCCGACATGCCGCCCAAGGTGGCAAAATACCCCATCAGCAGGAACATCGGGATGATCGAAAGGGAATAGCTCGAAAAGGTGGAATATGTCTCGTTCTTGAGCCGCGAGAGCGCCACGTTCATCCCGTCGGTCACCAGGTAGAGCCCGCCCAGCGCCACGAGAAACATCGCCAGCCCGATGGGCACGCGCAAGAAAATCAGGCCCATCAGAACCGGGAAGGACGCAATCCCGATCTCGAGCGCGCTCAAAGCTCTGCCTCGCCCGGGTCAGGCAACGCGCCTGCCAAACGGGCCAGCGCCATGTAAAGCGCGACAAGGGCGGCGACCACGGCGGCGGCAAGGCTCGCGCCATAGGCCCACCAGATCGGGAACTGGATCAAAAACGTTGTCTCATTGTAGGCGATCTTGTCCATCATGCCCGCGTGCAGGCGATGCGCGATCAGGATCAGCACAGCCGCGAACACAAAATCGACCAGCACGCCAATGGCCCGGTTCAGCGCCCCCGGCAGGCGAGAGGTGAAGATGTCGACGCTTGCGTGACCACGGGTGATCTGACAAAGCGGCAGAAACGCGAAAATGGCAAAGGCCATGCCCGCCTCGACCAGTTCAAAGTCGCCAAGCACCGGCCCCAAGCCCATATCCAGCAGCCGCTGCGCCAGACCGGGCACAACCGATTGCGCCAGATCGCCGTGCAGCACCCCGTTCAGCACACGCCCCGCCACCGACACGCAAGTGAGCAGCACAAGGCCCGTCAGGACAGTGCCCCCCAGCACCGCCATGGCCCGGGCGAGTGTCAGAACCGCCTTGTGCATTGCCCCACCTTTTCAAACAAAGACCGGCGCCTCGTAACAGGGGCACCGGTCCGGGATCAACTGTGATCCTGTCCGCGACGTGTCACATCACGTCGCGGTCTGAGATCACTGAGAGTTTTCAGCGATAAGCGCCTTGGCCTGATTGACAAGCGCCTGACCGTCAAAGCCTTTCTCGGTCATCTCGGCGATCCAGTTGGCCTCGACATTGCCCGCGGCGGCTTTCCATTCGGCCACCTGTTCGGGCGTCAGATCAATGATGGTGTTGCCTGCCTCCTCGGCCAGTTTGCGCGCGGGGCCATCGGAATCCTGCATGGTCTTGCCCGCCAGGGCGGAGAAGTCCGCACCGGATTGCGCCTGGATGATGCCCTTGAGGTCATCGGGAAGCGCCTCCCATTTCTGCTTGTTCATCGCGAAGATGAAGGCCGTGGTGTAGAGCGCATCATCGCCAAAAGTCGTATGGTTCTTGACCAGTTCCGGCACCTTGAGCGCGGCTGTCACCTCCCACGGGATAACGCCCGCGTCGATCACACCCTTCGACAGGGCCTCGGGCATCGCGGGCACGGGCATGCCCACAGGGGTCGCGCCCAACTCGCCCAGCATGCCGGTGATCACGCGGGTCGGGCCGCGCACCTTCATGCCGTTGAGGTCAGACACGCTTTCAACAGGTTTGTTGGAGTGGATCACGCCGGGCCCATGGACCCAGACCCCGAGGATTTTCATGTCCTTGAAATCGGTGTCCATCATGTTGGCTTCGGCATATTGCCAGAACGCGCGAGAGGTGTCTTCGGCATTGGTCATGGTGAAGGGCAGCTCGAACGCCTCAAGCTGCGGGAAACGGCCGGGGGTATAGCCCGCGACCGTCCAGATGATATCGGCCACCCCATCGACCACCTGGCTGGCCAGTTCTGGAGGTTTGCCGCCAAGCTGCATGGCGGGGAAATGATCAATCTGGATGCGGCCCTGGCTGGCTTCCATCACGCGCTCGGCCCAGGGGACGAGGATCAGATTG
>JBCBWJ010000139.1:0-7055 GCA_039817165.1 Pseudomonadota bacterium
AACAGTCAGTGCTGCAGCCAATGAGCTGGGCGTTCATCGCGCGACGGTTATCCGGCGTATAGAGACCCTGGAAACCTATGTCGGCGGGAAACTCTTCTATCGCCATCGGCAAGGGTATACGCCCACCGATCTTGGGCATGAACTTCGGCCGGTGGCGGAAAACACGCGTGCCCAACTCGAGGGCATTCGGCGCCGGGCCTTGACCCAGGACGTCGCCTTGGAGGGCAGTCTTGCGGTCACGTCTGTCGATGGTGTTGCGCCCTTTGTATTGAAAAAGATATCCGAATTCACCGAACGCCATCGCGGCATTCAGGTTGAATTTCTGGCGTCCAACAGGATCCTCCAACTGGAACTGGCAGAAGCGCATGTGGCGGTCCGTTTGGGCGCGCGACCCAAAGAGCCCGATTATGTGGTGCTCCCCTTCGGTCGACTGGAGCTGGGTCTTTTTGCCAGTAAAGATTACATCTCCCGATACGGTATGCCCAACGAACACAACCTTTCAGACCATAGGTTCGTGCTGCCCAATATCTCCTCGCGGGAGGACCCGCCGGATCGATGGCTGCGGGCGCTTGTCGAAAACCCTGACCTTGCCTTGCTGGTGGACAAAACCGCCATCGTGGACATTGCTGTCAAGGCGGGGGTTGGCGTCGGGTTCGTGCCGATGAACAACGTGGTCGATGATCCCAATCTGGTGGAGGTTATGCCACGCAGAAGGTCCTGGTCCGTGCCAATGTGGCTCGTCACGCATATGGATTTGCACAGATCGCCAAAGATACAGGCCTTCGTTGATCACTGCCGAAAAGGCGTGAAGGCAAATGGGGAAACGCAACCCGGCCAGCCCACACCGTCGGAGCCCTAGGCCTGTCAGTCCCAAACCGCGTCGCCCACGTTTGTCAGGCCTGCAACGCGAAAAAGATCACGGCGCGATCTGAGACAGAACAACCAAAGATCCAAGATGCGCGTCCCCTGGGGGTGCCTCTTGGGACAGTTGTTTGATGATGGCGATCGCCGCTGGGGAGGTGGTTACAATCTTGTGGTCAAAATTACCGCCCACCGCCAGATCCGACACATCCACAACCGAAATAGGCAGATCGCCCACAACGGATCTGTCCGTTTGTGCCCCAAGGCGAGGGCGGCTGCCTGTCAACAAGGACGAAATCCGCAAAGCACGGTCTTGTTTGGCAACCATCAAGACAAAGGGATCGGGCAAGGCGCCAATCGCATTGGCCTGATTGCGGAACAACTCCCCATCGATGTCAGGGGCCATCAGGATCAAAGCGTCAATGGATTTGTCGATGTCCAGGCTGCGTTTGAGCGCGATCTGGCGCAAGGTCTCCATGATCAGGTAACTGCCCATGGAATGACCGATGAGGACAACTTTGCGCCCGTCTTTCGTCAAGGACAGCAATGTGGTCTCTAGCTTGTCACGGGCCAGAAGCGCGCTGTCGCGATCATAGACATACCCGGCGGTCACCCCGGCAGAGGGCCATGAAAACAAAACCGGCGGCGTTGGCACTTCAAAATCATGGACCAGCTGGGCCAGTTGATACACCGCCTCTGAATGGCGTGTATTATAGCCATGTACAAACAACAGGGTTTCATCCCGTCCGCTACGGTCCGCCTGTGCGATGCTGCGCGCAAACCCATCCCGCGATGAGAACTGTCTTTCGTCCAAGGACACGAAGTGCTTGGACGCATCGGGCGTGCCGTCCGGCCATTCGATTTGTCCCACCTCATGCGTCGGCGGGATGGAGACGTCGATGGCCTCAAAGGTGACGCTCTTTGGACGGGGCGGCGCGGTCTTGGAGTTTACGGGTTGGTCCGCACGGTAGTTGGCCACCCAAATGGTATGCCTGGTGGCAGAGCCGTCAGGCGCCGCAAAGTCCAATGTCCCGCGTTCCGCGCAGGCGGCGAGCAAGAGCGACAGTATGAAGACCGCGCAAAAGCGGCACGGAGATACATGCCAGCCAAAAGAAAACTTTCGTCTAGGCCGCGCCATGGTGTGTCTCATGCATGAGGTTTGCAGTCCGCTTCAATGCACGTTTTGCGCGGTCAAAAGAGCCCGGACCGCCAAATCGACCTGGTCCACATCGACGTCTTTGACAAGCTTGGTGCCGTCCCAAGCCTCAGGCCAATGCCCCACCCCGTATTTGCCCTTGATGTCCATGCCAAAAAACGGGGCCATGGTTTCCTGCGTTTGCAGCACATTGGCGCCTGCGCGCCCACCCGGCGTGGCGGCAAGAATGACGGCAGGTTTGTCTTGCCAAACCTTGGTATCAATGCGGCTCATCCAGTCAAAAATGTTCTTCCAGGCCGCGGTGACAAAGCCGTTATGTTCGGCGAAAGACACAATGATCGCGTCACATTTACCGATTTTCTCATAGAACGCCTTGGCACGCGGATGAACACCGTCTGTGTGTTCGCGGTCCAATGAATAAATCGGCATCTCATAGTCGTTTAAGTCGACAAACTCGATTTGCGCATCGCGGTGCAGGTTCACCAAGCGGTCAACCGCATAGTCGACCAACATTCGGTTGATGGATGCACTGTGATTGGTGGCTGCGAAGGCGAGTATCTTCATCAAGCTTTGTCCCTTTTGGTGAAGGCTATGGGGGTCGTATCGGGGCCTCAAGCTCCCTCACAGCGCATCGACTGCGCATTTATGAGACATGACTGGCATGCGCTGTGAGGTCGAAACACAAGCTCTCGTGCTTCAAGGCTCAGGTACAAAGGGCAGTCGATTTTCCCAAGCGTTCGCGTCAGCCCTAGAGGGCCGATGCAATTTCGTGGCGGGCGAAGGCCCAAGGCGCGCGTGGCATAAATCGCCAACTGGCTTCATTTTCGCCCAAAGCAATCGACCCCGGCAGGGCTGTGCCATCTGGGCCAAGCACCCTCAATCGAAAGGCAAGCGACAGGTGATCATGTGCGCTCCCCAAATCAACAATGAGAGGTTGGATGCTTCCAGATTTGGGCATGTTGAGCGTCCAACGGGCCGGGTCAGGCGGGGTAATGTCCACCTGCGCCGGCCCCGGGCAGGCGGCGAACGCCGAACGTGCAGACAAAAGGATCGCCAGCAAAGGCTCTGCGGACCTGATCATTGCCGGATTTGACCCCGGAACCCTTCATCAGCCTTGAGCATATTTTGGAACATGCGCACACCCGTCGACATCTGGTCATCGGCATAGGCGTAATCGGGGAAGTTGTATTCGCGGATAAAGTCGCTCAGTCGGAAAAACGATCCCTTGCGGAAAGACACCAGTTCCATCGCGCCCGTGTCCAGATCCCGGCGCATGTCCAACAGGAATTGAGCATCCTGATCCGCCATATGCACCACACCCGAAAGCGGCAGCGGGACGGTGCGCACACCCGACGTGGCCCCAAGGTATGGGACAGGCTCAGAAAGACCGGGGTTTGAAGCGGCCTCTGTCAGATCGCCCAATGAGATGAGGTCTGCGTCCATCTCCCGGTTCGCGACCAATACGTATTCGGTCACCGCGCCCTGAAAATCTGCGGCTGCAAAGGAAATGACATCAAGCGGTGTGTTGCCAAACCCAAGCTCGGCGATCGTCTTGCCCGTCACATGCGCCCCGTCGGAAAGCGCGCTCACAGGAATGGTGACAAGCGGCGTGCACGTATAGGCGGCCGCTGAACGTCGGCTTGGGGCCATCGGCGCGCTGCCACTGCAGCTAGATAGATAGATCACACATGAGGGACGTCTCCTACATTCAATTCAGCAGGGGCGCAGTGCGCACTCGTAAAAGCGCTCGCACTGCGTATCGAAATGGCTTTAGGCTGCTGCGATCTGCTTTTTCGGATCATAGAAGGGGCGCTCGACCACGGTCGCTTTAGCCGGACCGGACAGTGTTAAAACCTCAACCTCGGCGCCAAGCACTGCGGCATCGGCATCAACCAACGCCAGCGCGATGTTTTTCTCCAGACGCGGCGAGTAGATCGCAGAGGTCACCTTGCCGATCTGAGCGTCGTTTTGTTTGATCGCCCAAAATGTCGTATTCGGGCCTGTGAGCGGCTCGCAATCGATCACAAGGCCAACCTGCTTGCGCTTGGGGCCTTCTTCTTTGATGCGGCGCAGGGCGGCCTTGCCGATGAAATCGGCTTCCATGTCCAGATTGACCAGACGATCAAAGCCCAGCTCAAATGGGTTGGTGTGGATATCCGCGTCGGCGTGATAGGACAGCATGCCACCTTCGATCCGGCGGATTGAGGAGGTGTGACCTGGCTTGAGACCATGCTCCATGCCTGCTGCCATGATCCGCTCCCAAAGCTGATCGCCTCTACAACCATCTCTCAGATAAAGCTCATAGCCCAGCTCGCTCGACCAACCGGTGCGCGACACGATAAGCGGAATGCCGTCCAGTTCGACCTCGCGTAGCCAGTAGTATTTCAGGTCCATGATGTCTTTGCCGAAAAGCTCGACCATAATCTTACCAGAGTTCGGGCCCTGAAGCTGAAGCGGCGAGACGTCCGGCTCGGTGATCTGAACGTCGAAACCGGAATTGATCGCAACGCCCTGGGCCCAGAGCAGGATGTCGCTGTCGGCCAGAGAGATCCAGAAATGGTTCTCGGCGAGGCGTAGCAGAATCGGATCGTTCAGGATACCGCCGTCGGCATTGGTGATCAGGATGTATTTACACTGCCCAACGGCCAAGTTCGAAAGATCACGGGAGGTCAGCATCTGGGTGAATTTTGCTGCATCAGGTCCTGTGATCTCGACCTGACGCTCAACAGCCACATCGCAGAGGATCGCCTCATTCACGAGGTTCCAGAAGTTTTGCTCCGGATCGCCAAAGTCACGGGGGATATACATGTGATTATAAACAGAGAACCCCTTTGCGCCCCAGCGAACAGTGGCGTCGAAATAAGGGGATTTGCGGATCTGTGTGCCGAAACCAAAGTCATCTGTCTGCGTCATATTTTCGCCTTCACAGTAGGTGGCCTGACAGGCCAGCGAAGTGGTAAAACCTGAGGACGGTCTAAAACAAATGGCCTGAGTATATTGGTCTGTAAAAGGCACTTTCTCAGGCTGAACAGTCCATTTAACGCGCAGCTTTTAGACCGTTCAGCCTACGCCTGTTTTCATGATCTGTTTGAAACAAGTTTTTCCAAGTTTGGCCGACTCGTCTTGACCCGCCGTGTTATAATATAAGTCATGTAGCGGCCGATCTTGAGATCGGCTGACAGCATTTCTTCCATCATCGACTGAAATCCGGCCAGGCTGGGCGTTGCGATCTTCATCACATAATCCATCCCGCCACCTGTCGCAACGCACTCTGTCACCTCATCCAAGCCCTGAATATGGGCCTCGAAGCGTTCGAAGTCCGTTTTGCGATGATGGGTGAGCGAGACTGTAACAACGACTTCGGTGAAATCGACAATGCGCTCTAGAGCGAGCGTTGCGTGATACCCGCCAATGTATCCTGCAGCCTTTAGACGATCGAGCCGCGCCCAGCAGGGCGTTGGCGACAAGTTCACCAGCTCGGCCAATTTGGTTTTGCTTAATTGTCCATAATTCTGAACAGCGCTCAGTATGCGGATATCAGTTGCATCAAGGCTGGTTTTTTTCATGAGACCGTTATTTCGTTGGAATGGATGGCATAGTCTGACAATTGCCCAAGTTTTGGAAGATGCAGACATTTAGACAGTGAGTGCAGAAGAGTGCATCTCATTTTCCGCCCCTTTGGCTCCCAAGCACGCCAATATGGCCTTGCTAGTTTGCGATAGGCACATTGGCGCATCATTGAAGTAAACCTGTTCGGCAAGCCGCCATTGGCGCAGGCGCCGCGAAAGCCCGGATTGTCCGCACAGCGGACAGTCGGTGAACAACAGTGCTCCAAAGGCACTCTACGCCAAGAGCATTTTCAACCCTTGGGTCACGTCAGAGCGGACTGCCAGCCGCAGGCCGGGTTCGTCGCCGGCTTTGAGGGCGGAGATGATGAGGCGGTGGTAGTGTGGGGCGTCGGTGCGGTTCAGGCGGCCGTAGAGGGCGCGCATGCTCGGGCCCATTTGGAGCCAGACGGTCTCTGCCATGGCGAGCATTGCGGGGGCTTGGGCGCGCAGATAGAGCGTGCGGTGGAACTCGAGGTTCGTGCGGATGTAGTCGACGCTGTCGTGGTGCTCGATCGTTTCCGAAATGCGGGAATTGATGGCTTGCAGGCGGTCGATGAGGGCGATGTGGGCGCGGGGCAGTGCGCGGCTGGCCAGTTCGACCTCGACGAGGGCGCGCAGGGCGGCGAGCTCTTCTATGCGGTCATTGGTGAGTTCGGGCGTGGTCACGCGGCCGGAGCTTGAGACCGTCAAAGCGCCCTCGGCGGACAGGCGGCGGATCGCCTCGCGCGCGGGCGTCATGGAGACCTCGTAGCTGCTGGCCAGACCGCGCACGGTGAGCGCGTGACCGGGGGGCAATTCGCCGTGCATGATGGACCCGCGCAGCCCGCGATAGACCCGTTCATGGGCGGAGGTGGGTGTGGGCTCTGGTTTGGTGGTGATCAGCATGGGGTATTTGTGATCACAAAACCGCCGCGCGTCAATTGTCGAAGCGGTAGCGGTGCAGGCTGTTGCCTTTGGTCCGCAACCAGCGGCGGTGGATGTCATAATCCGGGCGGAGGCGGGCGACGATGGACCAAAAGGCGGGCGAGTGGTTCATTTCCCGCAGATGCGCCACCTCGTGGGCCGCGACATAATCGAGCGCGTCGGGCGGGGCGAGGATGAGCCGCCAGGAATACATCAGCCGCCCCTCCGCCGAGCAGGACCCCCAGCGCGAGCGGGTGTCGCGCAGGGACATGCGGCTATAGGATCGTCCGATCTGGGCGGCATACCCGTCGGAGGCGGCCGCAAGCCGGTCACGCGCCAGATGCTTGAGCCAGGCGGCCAGCCGGGGGCCAACGCGGTCGGGCGGGCCTGGGACCTCTATGTGGTCGGGGTGCAGGCGGACGGGGCACCCCTGCCCTTGCACGATGGTGCGCAGGGTGCCTTCGACCGGCAGAGACGCCCCGAAACCGACAGGCACATCCGCCTCGCGACGGGCGAGGTGTTTCTTT
>JBCBWJ010000013.1:0-15586 GCA_039817165.1 Pseudomonadota bacterium
TGAGGCAGTTGGAGGTGCCCACAAAGGTCTCGCCCAGCCGTTCGGTCATCGCCTGCACGCACCAATCCTGCCAGAGGAAAGAATGCCGCCGCCGTGTGCCGAAATCGGCGATGCGCAACCCGTCGACCCCGCGCAGGCGCTGGGTCTTTTCCCACAGTTTGGTCATGGCGCGGGCGTAGAGGACCTGAAGTTCGAACCGGTCCATGGAGTTGGTCACAGCGCGGCCGCGCAGTTCCATCAACACCGCCAGCGCGGGAATTTCCCAGAGCATCACCTCGGGCCACGCGCCTTCAAAGGTCAGCTCATACTGCCCGTCGCGTTTTTCAAGGTGGTAGGGCGGCAGGCGCAGGGCCTCGAACCAGTCCATGAATTCGGGCGTGAACATCTGGCGTTTGCCGTAGAATGTGTTGCCGCGCATCCAGGTGCTTTCACCACGGGTCAGCGACAGCGACCGGATGTGATCGAGCTGTTCACGCAGCTCGCCTTCGTCCACCAGCTCGGCCAGGCGCACATCCTTGGTGCGGTTGATCAGCGAGAACGTCACTTGGGTGTCGGGCTTGTTGCGAAAGACCGACTGGCACATCAAGAGCTTGTAGAAATCCGTATCAATGAGCGACCGCACGATGGGGTCGATCTTCCATTTGTGGTTCCAGACACGGGTGGCGATATCGACCATCAAAGGCCTCAGTTTCGATCAGGATGCGCAATTGCCTGACGGTTAAAGCAAAGCGAGGACGCGCGCGCAAGGAAAACGGGGTGGCGTACCTTAGTGTTTCATCTTGCCAAAAATACTCAGATCCCGCGTTTTGTGCTAGGATCTTGCGGGCAAGGAGGGTGCGAGGTGGCACAGCTTTATTCTTACTGGGTCCGGCCTGAGGATATGATCCGGTCCCGTGCGTGGCGCATGGGGTACGAGAGCTTTCGGCGGGGTGAGCCGCCGGAGTATCTGGGGCCGCGGGCGAAGGCTTTGGCCTATGAATATGGGCGGCTGACGGCGGCCTATTTGCAAGGACAAGGCCTGCAGCTCAAGCGGGTGACGCCGGCGCGGCCAGTGAATGATGCCTATGTTCCGCATTTGGCAGCAGCACTTGAACAGGCGGTGGTGGCCTCGAAAAGGTAATGCCAGATTGATTGCGGTTTAATGCCAGTATAGGCTCCGCCATCATGGCGATCCCGGTGGAAACCTTCTTTCTGAGCCCCGACAGCGCGGGGACCTTGCAGGCGCGTATTCAGCAGATGATCGCGGGCGGCATCCTTGCGGGGCATTTCCAGAAGGGCGAAAAGCTGCCGTCGTCGCGGCGTTTGGCGCAGCATTTGGGCGTCAGTCGGATCACCGTCACGCTGGCCTACACAGAGCTTCAGGCGGCGGATTACCTGGAGGCGCGGGATCGGTCGGGCTATTACGTGTCGCGCAATGCGCCCGAGCCGCCGCGCCTTCCGGTCAGTGAGCCGCGCCGGGATGTGATCGACTGGACCCGCGCGCTGGGCCGTCGGTTTGCCGATGGGGCGATGCCGCAAAAGCCCAAGGATTGGTCGAGCTATCGCTATCCGTTCATCTATGGGCAGACCGATCCGGCGCTTTTTGATCATGCCAATTGGCGGCACTGTGCCTTGCGCGCGTTGGGGCAGAAGGATTTTCAGGCGCTGACGGCGGATTATTATGACCGCGACGATCCGGAGCTGGTGGAGTTCGTGGTGCGCCACACCCTGCCCCGGCGCGGCATTCTGGCCCGGCCCGAAGAGGTGCTGATCACCATGGGCGCGCAGAATGCCCTGTGGCTGACCGCGCAGGTGCTGCTGACGCAGCGGCGCACCGCGGTGGCAGAAGAGCCGTGTTATCACGGGTTGCGCGATATTCTGAACCAGACGCGGTGCCATCTGATGCCGGTGCAGGTGGATCGGGACGGGTTGCCGTGCGAGGGGTTGCCGGAGCGGGCGGATGTGATCTTTACCACGCCGAGCCATCAATCGCCTACCAATGTGACCATGCCGTTGGCGCGGCGTCAGGCCTTGCTGGAACGCGCTGCACAGATGGAGGCGCTGATCGTCGAGGATGATTACGAGTTCGAGATGTCGTTTCTCAACGCGCCGCTGCCCGCGCTGAAATCCCTCGATCAGGATGGGCGGGTGATCCATGTGGGCAGCTTTTCGAAATCGATCTTTCCGGGGCTGAGGCTGGGCTATCTTGTCGGGCCGGAGCCGTTCATCACCGAGGCGCGGGCGCTGCGCACCTCCGTTTTGCGCCATCCGCCGGGGCATATTCAGCGCACGGCGGCGTATTTCCTGAGCCTTGGGCATTATGACAGTCTGATCCGTCGCATGGGCCAGATCTATGAGCGGCGACGTTCGGTGATGGAGGATGCGCTGGCCAGTCATGGGCTGACGGTGGCCGGGCGCGGTGTCTTTGGCGGCAGTTCGTTCTGGATGCGCGCGCCAGAGGGCGTGGACACCAAGGAATTGGACCGCCGGTTGCGCGCCAAAAGCGTGGTGATCGAGCCGGGACATTCGTTTTTTCACGGTCCTGATGCGCCTATAAACACCTATCGTTTGGCCTATTCTTCGATCCCGTCGGAGCGTATTCCGATGGGGATTGCCACTTTGGCCGCTGAATTGCAGGCGATGGAGGCCGGTCAGGGGTAAAAAGTGGCCTAAATTTCGTTTGGCTGTTTTGGGGTCTTGGGTTGGAAAACCGGTGGATTTTAACCGTTTATTCGATTTATGAGACGAATAGGCTCAATAATTTTCAGTACTGGATATATGTGAATCCGGCATCTGGCCCTACTTGGCCCCCGCGCGCTTCCGTAATTTCCGATCAACGCCGGATTCTCCGGTCCCTGCTGCGTTGAGGAGATTTCAACATGAAAATGACAACCGAAGAAGCCTTTGTGAAATGCCTGCAACGGCACGGTATTCAGCATGCGTTCGGCATTATCGGTTCTGCCATGATGCCGATTTCCGATATCTTCCCACCCGCCGGGATCACGTTCTGGGACTGTGCGCATGAAGGCAGCGCGGGCATGATGGCCGATGGTTACACCCGTGCGACCGGCAAGATGAGCATGATGATCGCGCAGAACGGTCCGGGCATCACCAACTTTGTCACCGCCGTGAAGACCGCCTATTGGAACCACACGCCGCTCTTGCTGGTCACGCCGCAGGCGGCCAACAAGACCATTGGTCAGGGTGGCTTCCAGGAAGTCGAGCAGATGAAGCTCTTTGAAGATATGGTGGCCTATCAGGAAGAGGTGCGTGACCCGACGCGCGTGGCGGAGGTGCTGACGCGGGTGATTTCGCAGGCCAAGCGCCTGAGCGGTCCGGCACAGATCAACATCCCGCGTGATTTCTGGACGCAGGTTGTGGACATCGAAATCCCCGATCCGATCGAATTCGAGGTTTCGCCGGGTGGTGAAAACTCTGTCGCGCAGGCCGCCAAGATGCTGTCGGAGGCCAAGACCCCCGTGATCCTGAACGGCGCCGGTGTGGTGCTGGCGGATGGCGGGATCAAGGCGTCGATGGCGTTGGCGGAGCGTTTGGATGCGCCGGTGTGCGTGGGCTATCAGCACAATGACGCGTTTCCCGGTTCGCATCCGCTGTTTGCGGGTCCGCTGGGCTATAACGGGTCCAAGGCGGGGATGGAGCTGATCTCCGAGGCGGATGTGGTGCTGTGCCTTGGCACGCGTCTGAACCCGTTCTCGACCCTGCCGGGCTATGGGATTGATTACTGGCCCAAGGACGCGAAGATCATTCAGGTCGACATCAACCCTGATCGCATTGGTTTGACGAAGAAGGTCTCTGTCGGGATCGTGGGAGACGCTGGCAAAGTGGCGCGCGGGATCCTGGGTCAGCTGAGCGAAACGGCGGGTGACGCAGGCCGGGTGGAGCGCAAGAACAAGATCGCCGAGACGAAATCGCGCTGGGCACAGCAGCTGTCGAGCATGGATCACGAGGACGACGATCCGGGCACGACGTGGAACGAGCGGGCGCGTGCAGACAAGCCCGATTGGATGAGCCCGCGCATGGCATGGCGTGCGATCCAGGCCGCGCTGCCGAAAGAGGCGATCATTTCGTCTGACATCGGGAACAACTGTGCCATCGGCAACGCGTATCCGTCTTTTGAGGAAGGTCGGAAATATCTGGCGCCGGGTCTGTTTGGTCCCTGCGGCTACGGTCTGCCGTCTATTGTGGGTGCCAAGATCGGTCAGCCGGACGTGCCGGTTGTGGGCTTTGCCGGTGACGGTGCGTTTGGCATCGCGGTCAACGAGCTGACGGCGATTGGTCGGGGCGAATGGCCTGCGATCACGCAGATTGTCTTCCGCAACTACCAGTGGGGCGCGGAAAAGCGGAACTCCACCCTGTGGTTCGAGGACAATTTCGTGGGCACCGAACTGGACACCGAAGTGTCTTATGCCGGGATTGCGCAGGCTTGTGGCCTCAAGGGGGTCGCGGCGCGAACGATGGATGAGTTGACGGATGTCCTGAACCAGGCGATCAAGGATCAGATGGAAAACGGTGTGACCACGCTCATCGAGGTGATGCTGAACCAGGAGTTGGGCGAGCCGTTCCGCCGCGACGCGATGAAGAAGCCTGTCGCGGTGGCGGGCATCAGCGCAGATGACATGGTCGAGCAGGCGGTCTGAGGCCGAAAGCACCGGTGACACTTGCACCAACAGAGCTGCTGGCGGGCTCCCCGCCGGCAACACGCCCCGTCATCGCATTGAGCGAGGGGGAAGACCCCCGCGTTGTGGCTGGGGGTCTGGCCGCGCAGGAGGCTGGACTGGCAGACGTGATTTTCGTGGGTCGGGCGGATCATGTGGATGCGCCGGGCGCCACGGTTCACGACCCTGCCACTTCGGACCTGACCGATGCTTTCGCGCAGGTGTTTCACGAGTTGCGCAAGCACAAGGGCGTGGATGGGGCAAAGGCGCGGGCGGCGGTGGAGACACCGCTGGTCTATGCGGCGATGCTGGTGCGGGACGGGCACGCGACGGGGACCGTGGGCGGCGCTGTGGCGGCAACGTCGGACGTTGTGCGCACCGCGCTGCAGGTGATCGGAAAAGCGCCGGATGCGGCGATGGTGTCGAGCTATTTCGCGATGTACCCGCCGGAGGGTGCAGGCGCGGAAAATCGCGCGATGATTTATTCCGACTGCGGTTTGGTGATTGACCCCTCGAGCGCGGAACTGGCGGCGATTGCGGCGCAGTCAGCGGCGTCCTGTCGGGCGCTTTTGCGCGAGGAACCGCAGATTGCGATGCTGTCGTTTTCCACCAAGGGCAGCGCGCGGCACGCGAAGGTGAGCAAGGTCACGGAGGCGCTTGCCCTGTTGCAGGAGGCGAATCCTGAGTTGCACGCCGATGGCGAGTTGCAGTTCGACGCGGCCTTTTTGCCAAGCGTGGGCGCGCGCAAAGCGCCGGGATCGGATGTGGCGGGGCGGGCGAATGTGATGATTTTCCCCAACCTGGACGCCGGCAACATTGCCTACAAGATCACGCAGCGGGTGGGGGGCTATGCGGCCATCGGGCCAATCCTGCAAGGGCTGGCCAAGCCGGCCAATGACCTGTCCCGTGGGTGCAGCGCAGAAGACGTGACGCAGATGATCGCGGTCACGGTGTTGCAGGCGATGGCCCAAGCTGAGACCGGGGGGGCGTGCTGAGATGGTGTCGGCCTGCGTCTATTGCCCTCATCCACCTAGAGACAATTTTCATTGCCGCCGCGCCGATCGCGGGAATACTGTTTTTAACATAAGAGAAAAACGAGAAAAAAAGCCCGCCACATGACAGTTCAGCCAAAAATCGATACCTCGCCCAAAGTCTCGGACGAAGTCCGCAAGACGACCTGTTACATGTGCGCCTGCCGGTGCGGGATCAACGTGCACATGAAAAAGGACGAGGATGGCACGGAGCGTGTCGCCTATATCGAGGGCAACCGCGATCATCCGGTGAACCAGGGGGTTCTGTGCGCCAAGGGCAGTGCGGGGATCATGCAGGTCAATGCGCCCTCGCGGCTGCGCGCGCCGCTCAAGCGGGTGGGGCCGCGGGGGTCGGGCGAGTTTGAAGAGATTTCCTGGGATGAGGCGCTGGATCTGGCGGTGTCGTGGTTGGAGCCTATTCGGCAGAAGGACCCGTCAAAGCTCGCGTTCTTTACGGGCCGCGATCAGAGCCAGTCGTTTACCGGGTTTTGGGCGCAGAATTATGGCACGCCGAACTTTGCCGCCCATGGGGGCTTTTGTTCGGTCAATATGGCCGCCGGTGGCATTTACACGATGGGCGGGGCGTTTTGGGAGTTTGGTCAGCCGGATTGGGATCACACCAAGCTTTTCATGCTGTTTGGCGTGGCCGAGGATCATGACAGCAACCCGATCAAGATGGGCATTGGCAAGATCAAGGGCCGTGGTGCGCGGGTGATTGGCGTCAACCCGATCCGGACGGGGTACAACGCTGTCGCCGATGATTGGGTGGGGATCACGCCCGGCACGGACGGATTGTTTATCCTGTCGATGGTGCATTGTCTGTTGAAGGCAGGCAAGATTGATCTGGATTATCTGGCACAGTTCACGAATGCGCCGTGCCTGATCAACGACGACCCTAAATCGCCTGATTACGGTCTGTTTTTGCGCGATGACGATGGCAAGATGCAGGTGATTGACCGCAATACGGGCAAGTTGGCACCCTTTGATCAAAAGGGCGTGCGACCCGGGTTGTCGGCCACGCATCGGCAGGCGGGGATCACCTATGTGCCGGTGATGCACCGCCTTGTTGAGCGGTACATGTCGGAGGAGTACGCGCCCGAGGCCGTGGCGGAGCGCTGTGGCATCACGGCGGAGAAAATCCGGGGGATCGCGGCGGAAATTGCGCGTGTGGCCTTTGAGGAAGAGTTCACGCTGAACACGCCTTGGACGGATTTCCGGGGGGAGCGTCATGAGGTGATGGTCGGTCGGCCCGTCAGCTTCCATTCGATGCGGGGCATCTCGGCGCATTCCAACGGGTTCCAGACCTGTCGCGCGCTGCATGTGTTGCAGATCATTTTGGGCACGGTTGAGGTGCCGGGCGGGTTCCGGTTCAAACCGCCCTACCCCAAGCCTGTGAGCGCCCATCCCAAGCCCCATTGCAAGGTCACGCCGGGCAAGCCGCTCGATGGGCCGCATCTTGGCTATGTGCAGGGGCCGGAGGATCTGTGCCTCAAGGAGGATGGCAGCCCGGCACGGATCGACAAGGCCTATACCTGGGACAACCCGATGTCTGCGCATGGGTTGATGCATATGGTGATCTCGAACGCTTATGCGGGCGATCCCTACAAGGTGGACGCGATGTTCATGTACATGGCGAACATGTCTTGGAATTCGTCGATGAACACCACGGGCGTGATGAAGATGTTGACGGATATAGACCCTGATACTGGGGAATACGTCATTCCGAAGCTGATTTATTCGGATGCGTATTCGTCGGAGATGGTGGCGTATGCGGATCTGGTGCTGCCGGATACCACCTATCTGGAGCGGCATGATTGTATTTCGCTGCTGGACCGTCCGATTTGTGAGGCGGATGCCGCCGCTGATGCCATTCGTTGGCCTGTGATAGAGCCTGATCGGGATGTGCGCGGGTTCCAGACGGTGCTGGTGCAGCTGGCCAACCGGATGGGCATGCCGGGCTTCACCAATGAGGATGGCAGTGCCAAATACGAGGATTACGCGGATTACATCACCAATCACCAGCGCAAGCCGGGCATTGGGCCGTTGGCGGGGTTCCGCAGAAACGGCAATGAGGTGGCCCATGGGCGGGGCGATCCGAACCCCGATCAGATCCAGGAGTATATCGACAATGGTGGCTTCTTTGTGAGCCACATTCCTGAAGAGGCCACCTATTACAAACCGTGGAATGCGGCCTATCAGGATTGGGCGGTGGAGATGGGGCTTTATGACAGCCCGCAGCCCTATGTGTTTGAGCTTTATTCAGAGACGATGCGCAAATTTCAGCGCGCCGCCGAGGGGCATGGGGAGCATCAGCCGCCCGATCACCTGCGCGAGCGGATCAAGACGACGCTCGATCCGCTGCCGATCTGGTACGCGCCGTTTGAGGATGGCCATGTCGACCCCGAGGAATATCCCATTCACGCGCTGACGCAGCGGCCGATGGCGATGTATCATTCCTGGGGCACGCAGAACGCGTGGTTGCGCCAGATCCATGGGCACAATCCGCTTTATGTGCCGACCAAGATCTGGGAGGCGCATGGTTTTGCCGAGGGCGATTGGGCGCGGGTGAGTTCGGCGCATGGGGCGATCGTGGTGCCGGTGGCGCATATGGCGGCGCTGAATGAAAACACCGTCTGGACGTGGAACGCGATTGGCAAGCGCAAGGGGGCTTGGGCGCTGGATGAAGAGGCGCCGGAGGCCAAGAAAGGGTTCTTGCTCAACCACCTTATTCACGAGCTTTTGCCGCCCAAGGGGGATGGCATGCGCTGGGCCAATTCAGACCCTGTGACTGGGCAAGCGGCGTGGTTTGACCTGCGCGTCAAGATCGAACGCGCGGACGCCGGGGAGCAGACGCAGCCCGATTTCCCACCGATCAAATCGCCCGTGGGCAAGGGGCCTGAGACCCTCAAGTGGAAGGTGGGCAAATGAGCGGAAAAACCCTCACGCTTTTGGCCATTTTGGCCTTTGTCACCCTGACGCTGGGGTCGTTCATTTGGTACATCGCGACCTGGGATCCGAGCCAGAAAGAAAGCCTCACGCAAGCCCCTCACACCCTTTCAGAGGAACGCCAGCTATGACGACCCTACCGACGCATACCGAGAAAAAGCTTGGGCTGGTCATCGACCTTGATACCTGTGTGGGCTGTCATGCCTGTGTGGTGAGCTGTAAGGGTTGGAACACCGAGAATTACGGCGCGCCGCTGAGCGATCAGGAGCCGTATGGCGCAGATCCGTCTGGCACGTTTTTGAACCGTGTGCATTCCTATGAGGTGCAGCCTGAGGCGGGGCCTGCGCAGCTGATCCACTTTCCGAAATCCTGTTTGCATTGCGAGGATGCGCCATGTGTGACCGTCTGCCCGACGGGGGCGAGTTACAAGCGCGTGGAAGACGGGATCGTTTTGGTCAATGAGAGCGATTGCATTGGCTGTGGTCTGTGCGCCTGGGCCTGTCCTTACGGCGCGCGGGAGATGGACGCGGCGGAAGGTGTGATGAAGAAATGCACGCTCTGTGTGGACCGGATTTACAACGAAAACCTGCCGGAAGAAGACCGCGAGCCGGCCTGTGTGCGCACATGCCCCGCGGGCGCGCGGCATTTCGGGGATTTTGCCGATCCCGACAGCCATGTGTCCAAGCTCAGCGCGGAGCGTGGCGGGATGGATTTGATGCCGGAGCTGGGCACCAAGCCGGTGAACCAGTATCTGCCACCGCGCCCCAAGGACGAGATGGAGCAGATCGACGTGTTGGCCCCCTATCTGAACCCGGTCGCCGAAGAGGCCAAGGGCCTTTTGGGGTGGCTTGATAAAACGCTGGAGCGGATGCCGGGGCGACAGGATCGCCGGGCAGATGCCTCCACGCCAGAATAAGAAGACAGACCATGCATCCCGCACCTTCCGTTATCATATTCTCGACGCTCTCCGGGCTTGGCTTTGGCATGCTGGCCTGGCTGGGATTTGGCCTGCCGGTGGTCACTGGCTGGGTCGCGTTTTTCATGTTTGTCGTGGCTTACGCGCTGGCGGTTGGGGGGCTTTTGGCCTCGACCTTTCACCTGGGCCATCCGGAGCGGGCGATCAAAGCGTTTTCGCAATGGCGCTCGTCTTGGTTGAGCCGCGAGGGTGTGGTGGCCGTGGCCAGCCTGGTCGTGATGGGTCTTTACGCGTGTGGGTTGGTTTTCTTTGGGACGCAGTGGACCGTTTTGGGCTGGATCGGGGCGGTTTTGTCCCTGTTGACGGTGTTTTGCACCGCGATGATCTATGCCCAGTTGAACACCGTGCCGCGCTGGAAAACGCCGCTGACGCCTGCGCTTTTCATGCTGATCTCGGTTGCCGGGGGCGCGCTTTTGTCGGGTCAGGTGATCGCGGCGATGGTGCTGTTGCCCGTGGCGGCCTTGTGTCAGGTCGCGTGGTGGATGCGTGGCGACGGGGCGTTCGGGCTGGCGGGGTCCACCATGGCCACGGCCACGGGGCTTGGGGATCGCGGTGCCGTGCGGGCATTTGAGCCGCCGCATACCGGGACGAATTACCTCTTGCGTGAATTTGCGTTCGAGGTGGGGCGCAAGCATGCAGAGAAGCTGCGGGTGCTGGCGCTGATCCTTGGATTTCTGGTGCCGTTTTCGCTGTTGTGGTTGCCGTTCAGCCATGCGCTGGTGCTGATTGCGGTTGCGTGCCATCTGGCGGGTGTGGCCGCGTCGCGGTGGTTGTTTTTTGCCCAGGCGGAGCATGTTGTTGGGCTTTATTACGGCAAGCGGTAGGGGCGTGCTCGCCGCTCCCTTGCGGGCGCGTCTCGCGCGGGCCTAGCCCCATCCATCCGTCAGGTCGTCATAGACCGGATCAATGCGGTTGGCGCGGAACCGTTTCCAGCGCACGCGGATGGCCCAGCAGAGCGCAAAGAGCATCACGAGGATCACGATGCTGAGCCACGGGATGACACGCACGTCCGGGCCTGCCACGGGTTTCACGCTCACGGCATTGGGGAAGATCGACAGGAACTCGTTGCGCCAGCCGTAATGCCGCACGGCCACCCATTTGGGCGCATCCACGGTTGAGCGGAGATCGGAGGCTTCGGCCTGCAGGTTCGAGGTGTCGAATTTGAAGTAGGGCGGCCAGCCCCAGCCGGTGTCTTCGTTGCGGTAGATCATCACCCGGCCATTGGCGCGCACCGTTTGGATGAAGAACACGTCGCGATTGGCCACGGTGCCGTCATTGCCCACATCCGCCGTCGCCCAGAAGATCGAATTTTCGCCGAAATCCACGCGCTTGGCGTAGGTATCGGTGACGCGGGCGGTGTCATATTGCGGCAAGGTGTAGTGCAGGACCGCCGCCACCAGACCCCAGATCACGATCATCAAGACCCATTTGACGTATCTCATGCTGGCAGGTTCCTTTGTCTGACGCGCGCTACACTGACATGTAAGGACAGCCGATTGCAATGTAACCACGTGGCGATAGGATGGGGTAAATTGCTGAGGAGACATGATATCATGAAGCATCTGATTTTGGCGTGTATGGCCCTTGTCCTTGCGATGGGAACGGCCAAGGCCGATGACATCACCGAAGCGCTGCAAAGCGCGATCGAGGCCTATGAAGAGGGCGACACGCAATACGCTCTGGAAGAGCTGGACTACGCCAAGCAGCTGTTGCAGGCGCTGAAGACCGACGCCTTGGTGGGTTTTCTGCCCGAGGCGCCCGATGGCTGGACCCGCGAGGTCGACACGGAGATGAACGCCGGGATGGCCTTTATGGGCGGCGGAACTGGGGCGGAGGCCACCTATAACGGGGACGGGCAAAGCATGACGATCACGGTCATGGCCGACAATCCGATGGTGGCCGGGATGGCCGGGATGATCGGCAACGCGGCCTTGATCGGCGCCAAGATCGAACGGATCGGGCGTGAGAAATTCATGGTCATGGAGGGCGAGATCAACGGCCTGATCGACAATCGCATTCTTGTGAAAGCCTCGGGCGGTGAAGTTGATGCTATGCTGGAGTTGCTAGAGACGATGGATTTCAAGGCGCTGGGCCAGTTCGGCAGTTGAGCCACGCCCCCAAACAGGAGAGACCCGATGTGTGATATCTGTGTTATGAACAAGGTGAAGGAAAAGATGCTGTCGCGGCGGCAGTTCTTTTCGGCCAGTGCCGCGACCGGAGCGACGGCGATGCTGGGCAGCACGGTGGCGGCCCCGCCCGCCATGGCAGACGGGCACAGCGATGTGGCGGATTTGACCCACAGCTATGATGAGACCTTTCCCACCTATTTTGGCGCGCCGGGCATCGAGATGGAGCAACCGTTCAACTTTGCCGACAATGGCTTCAACCTGATCACGATGACGCTGAATGAACACACCGGCACGCATATCGACGCGCCGCTGCATTTTTCTGCCGATGGCAACTCGGTGGACGAGATCCCGGTCAGCACCCTGATCGCGCCGCTTTGCGTGATCGACATTGCCGCCAAGGCCGAAGACGATGCAGACGCGCAGGTGACGCCAGAGGATGTGAAGGCGTGGATGGCCACCCATGGCGACATTCCCGACAACGCCTGCGTCGCGCTGCATTCGGGATGGGGGGCCAAGACCGGCGGTGAGGGCTTTCGCAATGCCGATGAGGACGGTGTGATGCATTTCCCCGGGTTCCACGTAGAGGCCGCGCAGATGCTGATCGATGAGACGGGGGCGCAATCCATCGCCTCTGACACGCTGTCGCTGGATCACGGGCCCTCGGCGGATTTCGCCACGCATTACGCCTGGCTGCCCACGGGTCGGTTCGGGATCGAGAACATCGCCAATCTCGACAAGGTGCCGGCGAGCGGGGCCACGGTCATGATCGGTGCGCCCAAGCATCGTGGTGGCACCGGGGGACCCGCGCGCATTTTCGCGATGATCTGACGGTATCGGTCGGGGGCCTTGCGCCGGACGGGAAGGATGTATCGATGACCTACCGCCACGGCCCGCGCAACCTGATCACCGATGTGGCGGGGCTGCGCGTGGGTCATGCGCAGGACGAGCGGGTGAAGACCGGGGTCACGGTTCTGGTGGCGGATGCGCCTTTCACGGCGGGGGTGCATGTGATGGGCGGCGCGCCGGGCACGCGCGAGACAGATCTGCTTGGCCCTGACAAGACCGTGCAAGAGGTCGATGCGTTGGTGCTCTCTGGCGGGTCGGCCTTTGGGCTGGATGCGGGGTCGGGCGTGGCCGACGCGCTGGCCGAGCAAGGGCGTGGCTTTGCCGTGGGGTCTGTGGGCGTCCCGATCGTGCCCGGTGCGATCCTGTTTGATCTGATGAATGGTGGCGACAAGGCGTGGGCGGTGAACCCTTACAAGGCGCTGGGCCGTGCCGCGCTGATGGAGGCGTCCGCGCGGTTCGAGATCGGCAGCGTTGGCGCGGGCACCGGGGCCAGCACGGCCACGTTCAAGGGCGGGCTGGGCTCTGCCTCAATGGTTTTGCCCTCGGGCCATTGCGTGGGCGCGCTGATGGCGGTGAACGCGCTGGGCTCGGCCACGGTGGGCAACACGGCGCATTTCTGGGCTGCCCCCTTTGAGATGGGCGATGAATTTGGCGGTCTCGGCCCCGTGCCGGACTATCCCGCGCCCGGGCCCCCTCTGATCAAAGGCGCGCCGGGGGAGAACACGACCATCGGCATTGTCGCCACTGATGCCGCCCTCAACCAAGCCCAATGCACGCGGCTGGCCACTGCGGCCCATGACGGGCTGGCCCGCGCGTTGATGCCCGCCCACACCCCGCTTGACGGCGATCTGATCTTTGCGGCGGCCACCGGTGCCGTGCCTCTGGTGGACACCGTGCAAGACACCCTGCGGATCGGGCATGCGGCAGCGCTCTGTGTGTCTCGTGCCATTGCGCGCGCGGTCTTTGCGGCCACACCCGCCCCGGGTGATCCGCGCCCCTGCTGGTCATCGCACCTCCCTTAGGTTTCATCTTGCCAAAAATACTCATATCCCGCCCGCGGCCCCGGGGGCGCATGTCTTGAACAGTGGCCCCGCGCGGTGTACCTAATCCCGACCCCTTTCGCACCGGAGCGTAACGATGCCCAAGACCCTCTATGACAAGATCTGGGACGCCCATGTGGTTCATGAGGCCGAGGATGGCACCTGCCTGCTTTATATCGACCGCCACCTTGTGCACGAGGTCACGAGCCCACAGGCTTTTGAGGGGTTGCGCCTTGCCGGTCGCACCGTGCGCGCGCCAGAGAAAACCATCGCGGTGCCCGATCACAATGTGCCGACGACGGCCGGGCGCGAAGACCCCAGCAAGATGAACGAGGAAAGCCGCGTGCAGGTGGCCGCACTTGACACGAACGCGCGCGAGTTCGGGGTGCATTACTATCCCATCACGGACGTGCGGCAGGGGATCGTGCACATCGTAGGGCCAGAGCAAGGCTGGACCGTGCCGGGGATGACCATCGTGTGCGGCGACAGCCACACCGCGACCCATGGCGCGTTCGGGGCGCTGGCCCACGGGATCGGCACCTCCGAGGTGGAACACGTGCTGGCCACCCAGACGCTCATTCAGAAGAAATCGAAAAACATGAAGGTTGAGATCACAGGGCGGCTGCGCCCCGGTGTGACGGCCAAGGACATCACCCTGTCGATCATCGGCGAAACCGGCACTGCCGGCGGCACCGGGCACGTGATCGAATATTGCGGCGAGGCGATCCGCGCGCTGTCGATGGAAGGGCGGATGACCGTGTGCAACATGGCCATCGAGGGCGGGGCACGCGCGGGGTTGATCGCGCCGGATGCGACCACGTTTGACTATGTGAACGGGCGGCCCCATGCGCCAAAGGGCGCGGATTGGGATGCGGCTCTGGCCTGGTGGAAGACGCTTTATTCAGATGATGATGCCGCGTGGGACAAGGTGGTCACGATCCGGGGCGAGGACATCGCGCCGGTGGTGACCTGGGGCACCAGCCCCGAGGATGTTCTGCCGATCACGGCGTCTGTTCCCGCACCTGCGGATTTTGCCGGGGGCAAGGTGGATGCGGCCGCGCGGTCGCTGGATTACATGGGGCTGACGCCCGGCACGCCGCTCCGGGAGATCGAGATCGACGCGGTCTTTATCGGTTCGTGTACCAATGGCCGGATCGAGGATCTGCGCGCGGCGGCTGATATCCTGCGCGGCAAAAAGGTAAAAGACGGGCTGCGCGCCATGGTCGTGCCGGGCTCTGGCCTCGTGCGGGTGCAGGCCGAAAAAGAAGGCATCGCGGATGTGTTCAAGGACGCGGGGTTCGAATGGCGTATGGCGGGCTGTTCCATGTGCCTGGGCATGAACCCCGATCAACTGCTGCCCGGAGAGCGCTGCGCGGCCACCTCCAACCGCAACTTCGAAGGCCGTCAGGGCCGCGGCGGGCGCACGCATCTGATGAGCCCCGCCATGGCCGCCGCCGCCGCGGTGACAGGCCGCCTGACCGATGTGCGAGAGCTGATGTAGGCGAGGCGCGTCCGTAAGGGAGCGACGAGCGGTGCCATAATTCTGTACCGAAACCTTACCAACCGGTTTCCAAAGGCGGCGTGACTATTGGGGTCAAAACTGACCAAACCCCAACATATTGTGGCCCTATCCACATCGCCCAAATTCTGCTCACTAATTGATGCAAACCCGCACCACTTCCATCATCAATCCGTCCAAATAATTTGCTTAGAAGTTTCAAAGAGTTGCGCCTGATCGGGAAAAGGGGCAGAAATTGGACATAAATGAGGCAACCCGGCGGCTAAGCCGGGGTCAAAGTGGAACAAGAGCGCGGCAACGGACCGGGCTCGGCCGGTTTGAGGGTAAGAGAGCAGTGTTTTCTCAAGTGGTCAGTGCGCTGTTGCGCGCCTGTCTTGTGGCAGGGCTGGTGGTGACACCTGCGCTTTTGTTGCCGAATGTGGCAGCAGATACGGCGCAGATCGT
>JBCBWJ010000140.1:0-7017 GCA_039817165.1 Pseudomonadota bacterium
GAGGCGATCACGCTGGCGGGTCGGCACAAGTTGGGCAAGCTGGTGGTGCTGTGGGACAACAACAACATCACCATCGACGGCACCGTTGAGCTGTCGGACACCACGGATCAGATCCGCCGGTTCCGCTCGGCAGGCTGGCAGGTGATCGAGGTGGATGGGCATGACCCCGACGCCATTGATGCAGCACTGACCAAGGCGCAGACCGGTGCGCGGCCCAAGATGATCGCCTGCAAGACGCATATCGCTTTGGGCCACGCGGCACAGGATACATCCAAGGGTCATGGCGCGCTGACCGATCCTGATCAGCTGAAAGCGGCCAAAGCAGCGTACGGTTGGACCGGCGGTCCTTTTGAGGTGCCAGCGGATGTCAAATCCGCATGGGAGGCGATTGGCGCGCGTGGGGCCTCGGAACATGCGGCCTGGTCCACACGCCTGTCAGAGGTCAGCGAACGCCGTCAGGCTGAATTTGCACGGATCATGGCCGGGGACGCCCCTAAGCGGCTGTCCTCCGTGATCAAGCAAGTGTAAAAAGCCGCCTCCGAGGACGCGCCTAAGGTGGCCACGCGAAAATCGAGCGAGATGGTGCTCAACGCGGTGAACCCCGTGATGCCGGAAACCGTGGGCGGATCGGCCGATCTGTCGGGGTCCAACAACACGCAATCCAAGGACATGACGGTGTTTGATACCGGCAACCGCAAGGGACGCTATATCCATTGGGGCGTGCGCGAACACGGTATGGCCTCGGCGATGAACGGGATGGCCCTGCATGGCGGGATCAAACCTTACGGCGGCACGTTCATGTGCTTCACGGACTATGCCCGCCCGGCGATGCGTCTGGCGGCGTTGATGCAGATGCCCACGGTGTTCGTGATGACCCATGACAGCATCGGCCTTGGCGAGGACGGCCCGACCCACCAACCGGTGGAGCATCTGGCGATCAGCCGCGCCACGCCCAACACGATGGTGTTCCGCCCCTGTGACACGGTGGAAACCGCCGAAGCGTGGGAGCTGGCGCTGTCGGCCTCGGCCACGCCCTCGGTTCTGTCACTCACGCGGCAGGGCCTGCCGACGCTGCGGACCGAGCACAAAAATTCCAACCTGTCGTCCAAAGGCGCTTATGTGCTGGCGGACGCGGAAGCCGATTTTAAGGCGGTGCTGCTGGCCACCGGATCCGAAGTGAGCATCGCCATGGAGGCACGCGCCGCACTTGAGGCCGCAGGGATCGGAACGCGCGTTGTGTCCATGCCCTGCTGGGAGCTGTTCGAGGCCCAGGACGAGGCTTATCGCCGTCGAGTTCTTGGCCGTGGCAACAAGGTGCGCGTGGCCGTTGAGGCGGGTGTGCGGCAAGGCTGGGACCGCTGGCTCATGGGCGATGGCGGTCGGGCGGAGAAATCGGGCTTTGTCGGCATGTCAGGCTTTGGGGCTTCTGCCCCGGCGGAGGTGCTCTTTGAAAAGTTCGGGATCACCTCAGACGCGGTCGCGAAGACCGTCAAAGACCTACTCTGATCAGGCGTGCCTGCCCTGGGGCTGACCCTTGGGGCAAAGCAACGCGGGTCATCCGATTGGGTTGAGCCGCGTGATCTGTTTCCACACGGGCGTGATAAGTTTGGTCGCAATCGGGATCAGGAGAACCCCGATCGCCAGCCCCAAAAGCCCATCGAGAACCGCCGTCACTGCCCATTTCACAAAGCCTTTCGCGCCCTCAAGCCCGGAGGCCACATCCGCGGCCAGATGCTTGATCGCGTCATAAATCACCGGATAGCCCATCTCTGACATGGCGTGCAGGATGATCGAGCCCCCGACCCAAAGCATCGCGGCCGTGCCCACCACCATCAAGAGCCACATGAAGGTGGGCATGAACCGGACGATGCCCCGTCCAAGCGCGCGAATGAGCCCGATGGGCCCGCTCTGCGCCAGATAGAGTCCCAAGTCATCGGCTTTTACGATGATCGCAACGGAGCCGTATACAGCTACGGTGATGCCAATGGCCACAAGCGCCAAGGTGCCTGCCTCCATCCAGAAGCTGCTCACCGGGATGGCCGCCAACGCGATGGTCATGATTTCTGCCGACAGGATGAAATCAGTTTTGATCGCGCCTGAAACACGCTCTTCTTCCAGATGCGCAGGGTCTTGTGGCACGCCCTTGTCATAGCCGTCGGCGTGGTGGTGACCAAAGCCCAAGGCGTGGACGATTTTCTCTGCTCCTTCAAAACACAAATAAGCCCCGCCCAGCATCAAAAGAGGCGGGATCATCCAGGGCGCAAAATTCGCCAATGCCAGCCCGATGGGCAACAAAAACACAAGCTTGTTGATGAAAGACCCGCGCGCGATGCGCCAAACGATGGGCAATTCACGCGCGGGCGCAAACCCCTTGAGATATTTCGGTGTGACGGCGGCATCATCGATCACTGCACCCGCCGCCTTGGACCCCGCCTTGACCGCTTGACCCGCCACATCGTCAAGCGAGGCGGCGGCGACCTTGACCAAGCCTGCCACGTCATCAAGTAGCGCCAATAATCCGCTCATTTGCCGTCTCCTGTCAAAATAGTCTGAAAGCGCGCTCGTGCGGCGGCCTCCCAATCCACGCGTCGTTCGCGGATACGTGTCACATACGCCTCGTTTTCATGGACCGGGATCGTCGGGTCGTAAAGCTGCGCCATTTCAATCATCGCTTCCTGATCGACATCATGGAAGGCATCGACTAGGGCCTGAGCCTTTTTTCTCGGCATGCCGGTTGCCTCAAATGCAGATCGGCTGATCCGCAGCGTCGAGTCATACGTCTCTCTTATAATGTCCCTGCATCCCAGACCCCACAGGTGATAGACGTGATCGCGATCAAGGGCTCGGGCGATCACATGGACATGCGGATGCGCCCGTATCACATGCGCCACGATCTGATTGATCTGGTCGAAATTGTCGATGGCCACAATCAGCATGCGCGCATTTTCAATACCGGCCGCATGCAACAGATCCGGACGGGTGGCGTCACCGTAGTGGTGCTTTGTTCCGAACCGTTCGAGGATCTGCAAGCGCCCGGCGTTGTAATCGATCACGGTCGCGTGGATATCTGCGGCCTTCAGCACGCGGTTCACCAGGCCGCCGACGCGCCCACCGCCTGCGATGATGACGTTTGTGGCCGCCGGCATGGTGTCCGGTTCGCGCTCTTGCGTGTCGGAGTATCGCAGTGCGATCACCCGTTCATGAAAAATAAAAAGAAATGGTGTCAATAGCATAGAGAGCGCCACGACCAAGAGCAGCCTGTCAGACATCTCAGCCGGGATAACCCCGTTGGCCACGGTAAATGACAAAAGCACGAACCCGAACTCACCGGCCTGCGCAAGGCCCAAGGCTGCGAGCCATTTGCCCGCGCCCTGCACTTTGAACACCATGGCCAAACCCAGCACCACCAACGCCTTGATGACCATCAATCCCAGCGTCAGTGCGATGATCTCAATGAAGTTGGCAAAGAGCAGGCCGAAACTGATCGATGCGCCTACGGTGATGAAAAAGAGACCGAGCAGCAGGCCTTTGACGGGATCAATATCGCTTTCGAGCTCATGGCGATAGGCCGAGTTGGCCAACACAACGCCTGCGAGGAATGTCCCCAATGCGGGTGACAGTCCCACAAGTGACATCAAAAGGGCAATGCCGATCACCATCATCAGGGCCGTCGCAGTGAAGAGTTCTCGCTGGCCGGCCATGGCGATATAGCGAAACACCGGGCCTGTCAGATAGGACCCCACCAGCACAAGCGTGCCAATCGCTCCGAGGTTCACCAGCGCTGTCTGCCATCCGGTGAGACCATGCACGAGGCTTATGGACGAACCGTGATCGTCAGGGCCGTGACCTGCGCCGTGACCTGCAGTCTCCACCATCTCTGGCATCGCCAAGATCGGTAGGAACGCGAGCATGGGGATCACTGCAATGTCCTGGGCAAGCAGTACGGCGAAAGAAGACTGGCCCCCATCCGATCGCGTGAGGCCTTTTTCATTCAAGGATTGCAGGACAATCGCAGTCGACGAAAGCGATAAAACGAGCCCGATAGCAAGGGAAACCTTCCACTCTATGCCCAACGCGATCCCTGCGCCCATAACCAGCACCGCCGTGATCGCAACCTGCCCGCCCCCAAGACCCAATAGCCTGCCCCGCATGGACCAAAGCGCCTTTGGCTCCAGCTCCAACCCCACCAGGAAAAGCATCATGACCACGCCGAATTCTGCAAAGTGCTGGATCGAGACAACGTCAACGCGTAAAAGGGCGAGTATCGGGCTGATGGCGATGCCGGCGATGAGGTATCCCAGGACCGACCCGAGACCAAGGCGACTGGCAATAGGCACAGCGATCACGCCTGCGATCAGGAAAATGAAGGCCAGCAGCAAGATGTCAGTCATGTTAACTCTTTGAGGCAGGGTCAGATGTAAGCTCTACCGGGGAATGACGCGGGATCAAGGCCAAACCCCGCGAGGCCGAAGCACCGCGACGGATGAGCAGCGGCGCGCAAGGTTTTGCGGTAACGGTTACCGCTACCACACTCTTTAGACCTTTCCGCGCCAAAGCGGCGGGTCTACAAGGCGCGCAAACCCCTGATTTCAAGGAGCGACGCGCATGACCATCACTGTCGGGATCAACGGTTTCGGCCGGATCGGGCGGGCCACGCTGGCCCATATCGCCACCAGCACACGCAACGACATCAAAGTGGTCAAGGTGAACGCCACGGGGCCGTTGGAAACGGCCGCACATTTGATCAAGTACGACAGCGTGCATGGCCGCTTTCCCAACGACATAACGCTGGGTGAAGGCACGATGGATCTGGGCCGTGGCCCGATGGAAATGTTTTCGACCTACGAGATGAACGAGCTGGATTGGTCCGGCGTCGACGTGGTTCTGGAATGCACAGGCAAATTCAATGATGGCGAGACGGCCAAGGCGCACCTGGATCAGGGTGCGGGCAAGGTCCTGCTCTCGGCACCTGGGAAAAACGTTGATCGCACAGTGGTTTACGGCGTGAACCATGAAGATCTGCAAGCCGGGGAGCGCATGATCTCAAACGGGTCCTGCACCACCAATTGCCTGGCCCCTCTCGCCAAGGTGCTCCATGACGGCATAGGGATCGAAAGCGGCATCATGACCACGATCCACGCCTATACGGGCGATCAGCCGACGCTGGATCGTCGGCACAAGGATCTCTATCGGGCGCGGGCGGCGGCGATGTCGATGATCCCGACATCGACGGGGGCGGCGAAAGCACTGGGGGAGGTTTTGCCGGATCTGAAGGGCAAGCTGGACGGATCGGCCATTCGTGTGCCAACCCCTAACGTGTCGGCCGTAGACTTAACCTTTGTCGCCAAGCGGGATGTCACCGCAGATGACGTCAATGAGGTGGCGGCAGAAGCCGCAGGCGGCGCGTTGAAAGGCGTTTTGGCCTATGATCCCGAGCCCAAGGTGAGCGTCGATTTTAACCATACCGAAGAAAGCTCCATCTTTGCGCCGGCGCAGACGCGGGTCACCGGAGGCCGGCTTGTGCGCGTGCTGGCCTGGTACGACAATGAGTGGGGGTTTTCGTGCCGGATGGCGGATGTGGCCGTGGAAATGGGGCGGATAGGTTGATCTGAGCGCCCCAATTTCTTCGAAGAAATTGGCGAAGAAAAGTGGAATTTTCTTCTGCGGGTTTGCACGAAACGAAACCCCCGCCCTGATCGGACGGGGGTTTAACTTTTCCGCATAAGCCTTTGAAATCAGTCTTCGATTTCAGCGGCTTCATTGCGGGTGCGGTCAGCGGCGCCTTTGGCGTCAAGATCGCGGTCCACCAATTCGATGATCGCCATTGGCGCCATATCCCCGTAGCGGAAACCGGCCTTCAGAACGCGGGTGTAGCCACCGGAGCGTTCGGCATAGCGCGGGCCCAGGATCTCAAAGAGTTTGGCCACGTGCATGTCTTGCTTGAGCTGTGCCGCGGCCTGACGGCGGGCGTGCAGATCGCCGCGCTTGCCCAGCGTGATTAACTTTTCGACGACGCGCTTGAGCTCTTTGGCTTTGGGCAGCGTGGTCTTGATTTGCTCATGTTCAATGAGCGAGCCGGCCATGTTGGCCCACAGCGCCTTGCGGTGCTCGTGGGTGCGGTTCAGGCGGCGGTAGCCTCTTGCGTGACGCATGTTTCGGTCTCCTTAGTCTTTATACTTTGTCCGGTTGGCGGTGCGTGTCACCAACTCTCCTTGGGGCGGAATTGCCCGGATTTTCCACGTCTGTAATACGTCTGTATTGCGTCGGTATCACGTCGGTGCATTTTTGGGCGTAAGCCGGGGTTAACCCCGGCCTACCTTTAG
This sequence comes from Pseudomonadota bacterium, assembly GCA_039817165.1. Lineage (GTDB taxonomy): Bacteria > Pseudomonadota > Alphaproteobacteria > Rhodobacterales > Rhodobacteraceae > Roseovarius. Next base: position 6,324 of record JBCBWJ010000140.1, read on the forward strand.
AATTGATCTTCGAACTTTTTCGCCAGATCCTCGATGTTGTCCGGCGGCCAGTCTTCGACATCCATGCCGAGGTGCAGCCCCATGCCCGAGAGCACTTCCTTGATCTCGTTGAGCGACTTGCGGCCGAAGTTCGGCGTGCGCAGCATCTCGGCTTCGGTTTTCTGGATCAGATCCCCGATATAGACGATGTTGTCGTTCTTGAGACAGTTCGCAGAGCGGACCGACAATTCCAACTCGTCCACTTTCTTGAGCAGGAGCGGGTTGAATTCCAGACCGTCGTCTTCGTCCTGACGACCAGCGGCCTCAGGCTCTTCGAAGTTGACGAAGATCGACAGCTGATCCTGCAGGATGCGCGCGGCAAACGCCACGGCGTCATCGGGCGTGATCGATCCGTCGGTGTCGATCTTCATCGTCAGCTTGTCATAGTCGAGAACCTGACCTTCGCGCGTGGGCTGCACGTCGTAGCTGACGCGCGTCACAGGCGAATAGATCGCGTCCACGGGGATGAGGCCGATGGGCGCATCCTCGGGCTTGTTCTTGTCCGCGGCCACATAGCCTTTGCCGGTGTTGACGGTCAGTTCCATGAACAGATCCGCACCATCGTCGAGGTGACAGATCACGTGTTCCTTGTTCAGGATTTCGATGCCCGCGCTGTCGGAGATGTCCGCAGCGGTCACAACGCCCGGTCCTTTGG
>JBCBWJ010000141.1:0-6977 GCA_039817165.1 Pseudomonadota bacterium
CCAAAGCGCCGCCGCGTCTAAGACGTCTCTTTTTTGGGCCGCGCTTTGGCGGGCGGCACCCGTTATGCGCAATCGGCGTGACGTCGCGGATCGAGGTGATGTTGAACCCCACGGCCGCCAGCGCCCGAAGCGCGCTTTCGCGCCCAGAGCCCGGGCCCTGCACCTCAACCTCGAGGGTCTTCATGCCGTGCTCTTGGGCCTTGCGACCTGCGTCTTCGGCGGCAAGCTGTGCCGCGTAAGGCGTCGACTTGCGCGAGCCTTTGAAGCCCATTGTTCCGGCCGAGGACCATGCAATCGCATTGCCCTGCACGTCAGAGATTAGGATCTTGGTGTTGTTGAAGGTCGAGTTCACATGCGCCACACCTGTGGCGATGTTCTTGGAAACCTTGCGTTTTTTACGTGTATCACGTGCCATGACTGCGCCCCCCTATTTCTTTTTGCCGGCAATGGCTTTTGCCGGGCCCTTGCGGGTGCGGGCATTGGTGTGGGTGCGCTGACCGCGGACCGGCAGGTTGCGACGGTGGCGCAGCCCACGGTAGCAGCCCAGATCCATCAGGCGCTTGATGTTCATCTGCACTTCGCGGCGCAGATCGCCTTCGACGGTGAAGTTGGCGTCGATGTGCTCGCGCACTTTCAGAACGTCGGCATCGGAGAGCTCATTGACGCGCCGCGCCGGATCAATGCCGGCCGCTTCGCAGATTTGCTTGGCCGATGCAGGGCCAATTCCGGTGATGTAGGTGAGGGCGATGGGGACCCGTTTGTTGGTCGGGATGTTAACGCCGGCGATACGTGCCACGTGTCGTGTCCTTTCGTTGCGGTTCCGTAGCTCCAGAACCTTTTTTCACAACGTCAGCCCGGTCATTTGCGCCCCGGGCTGCAGCTGAATTTCAGGGCGTGATCCGACCTGCGGTAAAGCCGCGTCGTCGAATCAAGTCCTAGTTAGGGATGGTGGTCACTAGAGCGTCGCAGACAAGGCGTCAAGGGCCATTACGGCCCACAGTTGAAAAAGGCGGTTCCTTCACTGTTTTCAGGCTCGTAAACGTAAAGCACACCCGGTTCGGACGCGAAGCTGCGCAGGACGAACAGGGTCGGGAAAACCTCGCCCGGGGCCTCGCAATAGCCCAGCGACATGTGGGTGTAATCCTGCACGCCCACAGGGGGAAACGGGTCGGCCAGTTCGCAGTGATATTCGATCTCAAAGAAGGTCTGACCGGTGAAGGTCATGCCCCGTTCCGCGCGATCCATCCGGACCAACCCGCACAAGGCGGGGTCAGTCACAAAGTCCATCTCCGCCAGCGCTGGCGTGGCAAGTGTTAACAAAAGAGCGGGGATGAGGGATCGCATCGGGGGGTCTCCTTGACCTAGCGGGCAATCTGGAAATCGGCGGCCAGCCCGCCCAGCCGCGCGCTTTCGCCCAAGGCAATCGCGCCGCCATGGTTGCGGGCGATATCGGCGGCAATGGCCAGCCCGAGGCCCACGCCGCTGCCCAGGTTCTGGTTGCGCGAGGTGTCCAGCCGCGAGAAGGGTTTGAGCGCCTCGTCGCGCTGTGCCTGCGGGATGCCGGGCCCGTCATCCTCAACGCGGATGCGCAGGGCCTCGGGCGTCAGCAGCACCGACACTTCGGCGCGGGTGCCGTAGCGCACGGCGTTGTTGATCAGGTTTTCCACGGCGCGGCGCACGGCATCGCGGCGCAGGGTCACGGCCCCCTGCCCCTCCAGGCCCACCAGTGTGACGTTGCTGCCCGCGCGCTCTGCGTCCTCGACGATGCGGGTGACAAGCTCTACGGGGTCGACCTCTTCCATCTCGCCTTGCTGGGCGCCGCGGGCGAAATCGAGGAATTCGGTGATCAGACGCTCCATATCCGCCACATCGCGTTCCATCGCGGGGCGGTCTTCGGCGTCGATCATCGAGAGGCCCAGCTTGAGCCGGGTGAGCGGCGTGCGCAGGTCGTGGCTCACACCCGACAGCATCAGGGTGCGCTGTTCGATCTGGCGCTCGATCCGGTCGCGCATCTCCAGAAAGGCGCGCCCTGCCGCCTTCACCTCGACCGCGCCAGCGGGGCGGTAGACCATGTGGCGGCCGCGGCCAAAGGCCTCTGCGGCGCTGGCCAGCCGGGTGATGGGGCGCAACTGATTGCGCAGGTAGACATAGGCGATCACGGTCATCAGCGTGGCAAAGACCACCATGTTGACCAGCAATTGATGGGGGTTGGAGGCGGACGCGCGGCGCCGGTCAAAGGACAGGCGCAGGGGGCCGTCTTCGTGCAGAAAATAAAGCTGCACCGATTGATCATCGGGCAGTTGCACCGACAAGAGCCGGGGCACAAAGCGGCGCAGCTCGCGCACCACGATGGCGCCGGTGAAATCATACCACCGCCAGTCATCCGCCTGCGGCACAGCGCTGGCCGGGACCCGCTCCACGCTGATCTGCAAGGTCTGGGCCATCTGCGAGGCCGCCAGCTCTTCGGGTGTGAGACCGCTTTCGAGCATCAGGCGCACCTCGCGCGACACTGAACTGGTCATCTGGCTGGTGACACCGTCAAAATGGCGCTGCACAAAGACCACGGAGACCACGAGCAAGACCGAGATCACCGGCAAAAGCAGGATCAACGTGGCGCGGCCATAAAGCGTGCCGGGCATGTAGGGTTTGAGCCAGCGGAAATTCATGGGGCAACTTAGGGGCATTGGTCAAATCGCTGCAATGACAAGTTTGGGCCGGGGCGATAAGGAGGGGGCATGATGGATATGAGCTTTGATCCCCCGGTGGGCGTGGCTGAGACGCTGGGCGACGGTGTGCGGCGCGTTTTGGCGCCCAACCCCTCGCCCATGACCTTTCGCGGGACCAACACCTATCTGATCGGCACGCGCGAGGTTGCCGTGATTGATCCCGGCCCCGCGCGCGACGGGCATCTAGAGGCCATTCTGGGCGCGCTCGGGCCCGGTGAGCGGATCAGCCATATCTGTGTCACCCATTCTCATGTGGATCATTCCCCCCTGGCCCGGCCCTTGAGCGATGCCACCGGCGCGCCGGTGTTGGCGTTCGGCCCCTCAGGTGCAGGGCGCAGCGCGATCATGACGCGGTTGGCCCAGGCCGGTCTGAGCGATGCAGGCGAAGGGATTGATGCCGCGTTTGCGCCCGATCAGGTGGTGGCGGATGGTGAGACGGTGGCGGGGGCAAACTGGTCGCTCACTGCGATCTGGACCCCGGGGCATCTTGGAAATCACCTGAGCTTTGCCTGGGACGGCGTTGTTTTCACGGGTGATTTGGTGATGGGCTGGGCGAGCTCTCTGGTCTCGCCCCCCGATGGGGATCTGACCGATTTCATGGCCTCGTGCCGCCGTCTGCGCGAGCGCGGCGGGCGCGTTTTTCACGCAGGCCACGGCGCGCCGATCGAGGATCCTATGGCGCGGCTCGACTGGTTGATCGAGCACCGCTTGTCACGAGAAGCCGCCATTCTGGGCGCCCTTGAGCGCGGGCCTGCGACGACCTCTGATCTTGCCGCCGCGATCTACACGGACACGCCTGCCGCCCTGATCCCCGCCGCAAAACGCAATATCCTCGCCCATCTCGTTGATCTGCATATGAAAAACCGCGTCGCCCCCGTGGGTGACCTGACCGAGACGGCCGCGTTCCAAAGGACGTGACGCCGCTTGCGCTTTTCACAACAAACCCACTTTACGCGGTCAAACACCCTTGCTATACGGCGCGTCGTGGTCCGGCGTAGCTCAGCGGTAGAGCAGTTGACTGTTAATCAATTGGTCGTAGGTTCGATCCCTACCGCCGGAGCCAAAAATACTAAACAAGTAGAATATTTTAGGAATATCTAGGCTTTTTGGCGCCTCAATAGATTGGTTTTGGGGAGTGTTTAGGGGCGTTTTTGTCAATATTCACCGGCATGTATCAATAGCTCTGAACACCTTCACGCCATCCCGATCTGCACTCAAACACTTTCCAGGTGTATGAAGGGCTGTATGCTCTCCGGGGTGATATTCATTTCCTATTTATTGAGAACAAGGTGCTATGCAATGAAAGCTAGCTGCGAAGAACTGCGGCCTGTCAAACAGCTTGTGAACGAAGCCCCCTTCCTTACGGAGCAAAAACGTCGTTGCTCTATCTTCACTGCGGAGACGAACGGGCTTCGCATCGTGATCGTGAAAATCTCTAACCGGCTTTACATTGATCGCGTTGCATTTGCGGATTGGGTGGAGCGTCATCGCATGACACCAGCCAACAACTGATTGGAAACGATCCACCGTCCGCTTCAGCTTGAAGGTACAGGTCTGCCGGAAGGCAGTGCTGTTTCGTTCAGAAGCTTGAAATCAAGCCAAATGGAGAAATCAGAGCGTCCGTCAACATCGCCGATACGCGCTAATTGTGAAGCGCGGCTCTTGCAGACGCAGCAGTTGATGATCAGCCAGCTCTACTGGAAAACGGTGTTCCGTGTAGCAAAGACGATAATTCCATAGCGTCTTCGGTGCTTCCCGAATAGCCGTCAGATAAAGCCAACAGGTGTTTGTATGACCAGATTGCCCCACTCACGCGAGGCACCGCCACGTCATGGTATTTGGACCGACAAGCAAGATAGGCCTTGCCCGTGTCGAGATATAGCCAAGCGGTGGAAGTAGGGCGTCACAACATACGACCAGCACGTCAAGATTTCGATTATTGATCAAAAATCAATTTTGCAAGTATACTCCGGCGGGAGCGGATGCGGCACACAGACCTGTCTGCGGGCGAGGAGGCCGTATGTTGACCCAAGAAGCAATGACAAGCCAGGCTTGTTCGCCATGAAGCAGAAGAGGATTGCTATCATTGGCAGTGGTTTAATCGGACAAGCATGGGCAACTGTGTTTGTGCGCTCTGGCCATCATGTGACGCTCTATGACAATCAGAACGGCGCGGCCCAACAGGCGAGCGTGCAAATTCGAGAGCGGCTGGTTGAATTGCACGAACACGGTCTCATCAAATCAAGCGCCTTGCACCGCGGCCATGACCTGTTGACTGTTGCTTCAACTCTCAAGTCAACGGTTTCAGATGCTGATTATGTCCAAGAGAATGGACCGGAAAACGCGCGTATCAAATCAGAACTGACGCGCGAAATTGACCGCTGGTCACCTCCTGGTACGCCGATCGGAAGTTCGACCTCGGGCATTCCAGCTTCTGTTTACGCCGAACAGATCGATGGTCGGAGCAGATGCCTCGTTGTGCACCCGATCAACCCTCCGCATCTCATACCGGTGGTAGAAATCGTGCCAGCACGTTGGACCTCACGGAGCGTTGTTGACGAAGTCAAAGATCTTCTGGATAGCGTCGGGCAGGTACCGATCATTCTGAAAAAAGAAATAGACGGCTTTGTCGTGAACCGTCTTCAGGGCGCCCTGCTTCGCGAGGCGTTTCAACTTTTGGACCAGGGCGTCGCGTGCCGAGACGCCATAGATAGAGCGATAAGCGATGGGCTGGGGATCCGATGGTCACTCATGGGCCCTTTCGAGACGATCCACCTGAATGCCCCTGGCGGAGTAGCAGACTACGTGTCGCGATTTGGACAGATGTATTCGGAGATGTTCCAGCATACAAAAGCGCCGGCTGATTGGCACGCTGTCGTCAATGCAGGCCTTGAGGCGGAGCTGATCGAGCAGCAGCCTCTCGCTGACATAGGGAATGCACAACGCGCCAGAGACATCGCGCTCATGCAGATACTTGCTGCACGGTTGCAAAGAACGGTTGAGGATACGCCGGACATTTGACTGGACCTGCCGCGATCAGGCATTCAGGGGTGAAAGACGTAAGAAAGCAGTTGGTCTGAAATGTTTGAAAACGAAAAACCAATCCAAAAAGACAAGCTGAACAATCAGGTATTTGACCGTCTTTGTACACTGCTTCGGGAAGGCGAATTCACGCCTGGAGAACCGGTCCGAGTTTCCCGGATCGCTGAAGCCTTTGGTGTGAGCGCCATGCCGGTACGCGAAGCCCTAACCCGGCTTGCAGCCGTAGGGGTAATGGCAAATGTGTCAGGCAGGTCGGTTGGTGTTCCGATGATGACCCGAGAAGAACTGGCCGATCTTCGCGACGTACGACTTGAGATTGAAACCAAAGCCGTTGAGTGGGCTGTGAACAATCAGACCCCGGAGTTTGTCAATGACCTCGAGATCATGTTGGCTAAGTTGCTCCAGGCGGAGAAAGACCGTGATGTCAGAGGTTTCATCAAGAACAACTACGCGTTCCATTTCCGACTGTATCAGCAAGCGAATTCTCCGGTACTGATGGACATCATTAATACGCTGTGGTTGCGCGTAAGCCCGCATTTGTATCACGCAGACCAAAGGTCTCGGCATCGGATTTCTAACGACAACCATAAACTCATCATCGACGCCGTCCGTGCGCGTGACGCAGAGACCGCGCAAGAAGCTTTGATCGCAGATGTGACAGGGTCTTACGACGACCTTGTGCTGGCGCTTTTCTCAGCAACATCTGCCTAGGAAAAACAATCACTTGATAGCTTGTTTGACCTGCTCTTGCGCGGGAGCAACTGGCCCCTTCAAGAAAGTTATTGATTATTGATCAAAAATCAAAGATCGTTCATCGACAACTTGGCTCTTCTCCTTGGTTGAGAGCCTTGGTCACTTCTTGGGAGGAAAACGAAATGAACAAATCATATCTCGCTGCATGCGTAACGGCGGCGTCAGTAAGCTTCGGGTCCACCGCGGCTCAGGCGGACATGCTGGACGTCCACATGTCTATTCCAAAAGACCTGACGTTTTTGGCCGATAGCGCCAAGATCATGGATGAAACACTGCGCTCCATGTCGGGCGGAGATGTCGGATTGAATCTGTTTGGTTCTGGCGAACTGGTACCGGCCGGTGAAATCCTCGAAAGCGTGAGCACGGGAGCAATCCCTGACGGTTGGAGTTTTCTTGGTCAATGGGGTGGGCAAATTCCTGTCGCGCCAAAGGGGGTTGCACCGATCTGCGCGACAG
>JBCBWJ010000142.1:0-6960 GCA_039817165.1 Pseudomonadota bacterium
GTCGCGCTCGATGCCTTGGCACGTGAGGTCACTCGTATGCAGATTCCCCAAGGCATTGCGCTCGTTGCCGCCCGAGACCGGGTGCGCGCTTTACCGTCAGGCCAAACGGCGGATTTTAACCACTACTATCGTGCCGAACAGCAAAACCCGGCGGTAACCCCCGTGGCCCGATCCGTCTGCAAGCATGAAAACTGCCGCGCCTGGAACAGCATCGCTTGGCCGCGCGCATCTCTGGCCGTGGGGAGCTGCGCCGTCACCGTGCCGATCGGCATGATTGATACAGGGGTCAACGCTGCACATGAGATCATTGCCGGAGCCAATCTGGAGATCATTCGCTTGGCCGACGAAACACTGGAAACTTCAAAGGCTGTACATGGCACTGCCGTTGCCTCCATATTGATCGGCGGGGACCAAAGCCGCGTGCCGGGCCTTGTGCGTGAAGCGCGTGTTGTGGCCGTCGATGCTTTTGGGCGCAGTGGCTCGGACGAACGGGCTGATCTCATTTCGGTTCTACGTGGCCTTGATCTTCTCGCCGCGCGCGATGTCAGGGTCATCAACCTCTCAATTGCCGGGCCGGACAATCGCCTTTTGCTGGATGCCGTCAATTCGCTGGTGAGCGATGTCAGCATCACAATCGTCGCCGCGGCAGGCAATGCCGGGCCGCGAGCCGAACCGGCCTTTCCCGCGCGATATGAGAATGTGATTGCCGTCACGGCCGTGGATACCGGCGCGAGGATTTACCGCCGTGCGCAGCGGGGCGAGCATCTCGATATCGCGGCACCCGGGGTAAACCTCCTGGCGGCTACGTCGGTCAGGGGGGCACGCTTCAAGACAGGTACATCTTTCGCAGTGCCCTATGTCACTGCGGCCGCGGCGGTTTTGCTCAGCGTTGATCCCTCGCGAACCCCCAATCACGTGGCCGCCTGGCTTGCCGCAAATGCCCGTGATCTGGGGGCGGAGGGCCGAGACGAGATCTTCGGTTGGGGCATACTGCAAGCGGACGGCGTATGCAGCGCTCAGCGCGCCCAGCCCTGAGCAATTGCGTCTGCTTCCGCTTCGGCATCGAGCGGCAGGCCGGCACCGAGACGATCCAGAAAAGGTTGCAGGCTCTGAACCTCGGTATCGCTGGCGGTGACAAACCCGTCCTCGGTGCCCGAGCTGGAAAGCGGTTCAGACAACGTAACCTCCACGGACCAGCCTGTTTCACCCAGGCACGCAATCCCGAAATCAAGCCGATCGGCATCCTCGTCGATCACCTCCACCTCGCGGCAGAACCCATCCGGAACAGGCAGCGTGGCAAGTATCATGATCTCCGGCCCGCTCTCCATTGCCTCAGGGATGCCGGAGGGCAAATTTTCGAGCGCACGGTCGAGGGCTGTATCTTCGGCCACAGGTCCGAGCGCCAGCTGGGTATCAGAGTATCCGTTACGCAGCACCGGCAGGATCACCACCGCCAGCGCCACCGACGCGGCCAGAGCCAGCCCAGCCCCTGCCATCGCCAAAGGACGGCGGCGAAACGGTACCACAATTCCATCCGGTTCCGCGCCCATAATGGTCTCGCGGATTTTCGCCGGTACAGGCTCATTAAGAGGCGCGTCGAACGCCTGTGCCAAGGCCTGATTTGCGGCCATCAGTTCATCGACATATGCCTGATCCTCTGGATGATCGGCCAAGTGCATGACAACTTCGGCGGCTTCTTCAGGGGACATTTCGCCGTCCACGAAGGCGGCAAGCCGGTCTTTGTCCATCACGGTTTGAAGGGTCATTGCACCGGTCCTTTCGTCATACCCAATTGCGGCAGAAGCGTTGCGCGCGCCCGTGACAGACGGCTCATCACCGTGCCAATGGGCAAGTCCAGCACGTCGGCCGTTTCCTTGTAACTCAAGCCTTCTATCGCGACGAGTGACAGAACGGTTCGCTGGTCTTCGGTCAGTCCGGCCATCGCCACACGCGCTTTATCAAGCATTATGCGATCTTCAGGCAGCCGCGCCCCTCGGCCACCATCACTGAGGCCGGCAGCATCGGGATCAACGGAAGCGCCCCGTGTCTTGGCACGGCGCCGATCGTCGATCCAGAGGGTCTGGATGATGCGGTACATCCAGCTGTCCATCCGTGTGCCGGAGCGAAATTGCGCTTCATTCTTCAAGGCCTTGACACATGCCGATTGCACGAGGTCATCGGCGTCAGCCTGATTGCCCGAAAGTGAAAGCGCAAAGCGCCGGAGCCGTGGCACAAGATCTACGAGATCTTTCCTGAATTGATTGCTCACGAGCGCCGCTCCTCTGGTGTGTTGTACCTCGAAAACGGCCCACGCGCGGTCTTATTCCCAAGACGCACAAAAAATGACGGGCAGACCGGTTCGAGGGGTCCTGATTTGGTCAGACTGTCAGGATAATGCCGAGGTCGTGGAAGCGTAGGATCGCGCAGGTAAAAACCCGTCGAAGTTTTTTTGGAATAGGTCCGGCCCATGGTCGTTTTCATCGCAACACCGCCGATGAAAGGGCTTTGACATGTATTTCTTACCGATTGTTCCCAGTGTGGACACACCGACGCTGATGAACCTGCGCGTGTATGCTGGCACGCAGATTCTTTCGGTTCGGGTCCAAATCCCTTCAAGGCTTAATCCCGACCTTGCGCCGCTTGTCGCGCTGCATGGCATCTCGCGCGACGCCAGTGGCATCCTGCATGAATTCGGCCCGGCCTGTGACAGCGCGGGTCGTGTTTTGATCGTACCCCGTTTCGGTCGCGCGCACTGGTCACACTTCCAGACCATAGGGCGGCATCGCCCTGATCGGGCGCTGCTGGCCTTGATGGATCATCTTAGGCAGACCGGTATCATCTCGACCGCGCGTGTCTCTCTATTTGGATATTCCGGAGGCGCACAACTCAGCCATCGGTTTGCCATGCTCTATCCGCAACGTATCGCGTCGCTGCATGTGGCCGCCGCTGGGTGGTATTGCGCACCCGATCACAAACAAGTCTTCCCGATGGGTCTGGGACGGCCGGACACAGCGATGGGGCACAATATTGCCTCCTTTGCAATTCGCCAGCTGCGGCCGTTTCTGAAGCTGCCGATCCACGTCTATGTGGGCGGCCAAGACATCAAGCGCGACGATGCCCTGCGCAAAGGTCCGGTCCTCGATACAATTCAAGGCCGAAACCGGCTTGCCCGCGCCCGCAGTTACATCGCGGCCCTGTGCGGCGCCGCAGAGGCGCGTAGCATTTCACCCAACATGGATTTCACCGAGTTGCCGGGCTGCGCCCATGAGTTCTCAACCTGTGCACAGGCCGGAATGACCGAGCTGGTATGCACACGCTAAACCCTCAAATTGAAGGAGACAAACATGACCAATCTTGCTTTTTCGACCGTAAAGTGGTGCTTTTCCGCGCGTCGGATAGACCCCGCACTTGCAACGCACATCATTGAAGATGTCTCCGGAGCGGAGCCCGGTGACATGATCCTGGGCCGCGTGATCAGCATTGGCAATCACACCCGTATTCAGTTGCCGAGCGGGCGTCCTGCCACGCTCTACCCCGGTGATCTTGTCGCTCTGCCCTGTGGCGCGCGCTATGCCCCCGATCAACTCGAAGGCGTGGCCGAGATCGATCCCAAAAGCTGCGACATGCTTGCGGGTGGAGGTTGCCTCGGGCGCATGCGGGAGCGCAATGAAAACATCAAGCCACCGACGCAAATTCAGCCGCTGGGTCGCATCACCGGTCCAAAGGGTCAGGTGCTCAACACGCGCGATTTCGCTCTGCCGGAGCGGCTCACAAATGAGAACTTGCCCGCCATTTGTGTCATCGGCACCTCGATGAACTCGGGCAAGACCACGGCTGCCGTCGCGCTCAGCCACGGGCTGACCCGCGTCGGGTGGCGCGTCGGCGCGCTCAAGGCCACCGGGACGGGATCCTTCGGTGATTTCAACAAGCTGGTGGATTCCGGTGCGGCCTATGTCGCGGATTTCTCCGATGCCGGAATGGCCACCACGTATCTGGAGCCCATGGAGCGGATCATCGGGGGCATCGACATGCTGCTCACGGAATCCGCCAGACAAAGATGTGACATCGCGGTGGTCGAGCTGGCTGACGGCATCTTTCAAAAGGAAACCGCAGCCCTACTTGCCGACAAGGTCGTGCAGTCGCGTTTTGGCGGTTTCATCTTCGCCTGCGGTGATGCCGTGGCAGCGGCCGGAGGTGTCCTGCGCCTCGCCGAATTGGGCATTCGTCCGATCACGCTCACCGGCATGCTGTCCTGTTCGCCCATGGCTTCCTCAGAGGCCGAAGAGGTAACGGGCGTCCCGGTGATGACCAAACGCCAGTTGGAAGATCCGGCAGAAGCCAACGCGTTGGCCGCTCTGGCCGGTGCAATGGAGATGGACAGCGCTGCATGACACCTCCTGCGATCCTTGGGGACGGGCGCGAGCGGGCATTCTCCCTGCTGGTCTTGTGCGCCCTCATTCAGGCCGCTGCCCTTGCGGCGGCGGCCTTTGCCACACGGGCGATCTTTTCCGCCCTGCACGCGGGTGAACCGCTGGCGCTATCGCTCCTCGTTTGGCTTGCCATGGCGGGTGTGTTGGCGGCGCTGGCGCAATTTGCACTGGCCGGGATCGGTGAAAAGATGGGGCAGGCATTTGCGGCCAGCATCCGCACGACGCTTTTCGAACATGCCAGCCTTTCGTCTCAGTCGGATCTCGAGAAACGGCGCATGGGCTATCATTTGCTCCGCTTTTCAGGAGACCTGAGCGCGTTGACCATCTGGCCCAGCCGCGGGCTTCCGCGGTTGGTTGAGGCGGCTGTGCTTTTGCCCGCAGCGATCGCGGTGCTGTGGATGCTGCATATTCCCTTCGCCTGGATTGCCGGAGCAACGGCTTTGGTGACAGTCTTCATTCTCGCGCTCTCGTACCCCGCGTTGAAAGCAATCTATGCCCGTCTGCGATATGACCGCGCGCGCCTTGCCGCCGACATGGCAGAACGTGTGCCCGTCGCGGCGCAACTGGCGTCGATGGGGCGGCGGGAAAAGGAACATGCGCGCTTGTCTTCCCGTACCGGCGCTGTGGTCGACACCGCCTTGCGGGCGCGTAGGTTCGAGGCTGGACTGGTGCTTTTGCCTGAGGCGATGGTCGCGCTTGTCGCCTGCGGCCTCTTGTGGATCGGGTCGCGCGACGGCCTGCCTGCTGCACATCTGGCCGCAGCACTGGCGGCCCTCGCGCTCACTCTGCGACCTTTGCGAAACGGGACGAAAGCGCTGCAACAACGCGCGGTCTTTCTGGCCGCCCATGACAAGCTTTCCACCGCCTTGGCGCGTGAGACGATTTCGGTGACCGGCGCGGCCACGAAACTCCCCGGCGGCCCTCTGTCTCTTGTTGTCACGGACGATGCGGGTCAGGAGCGTGTCTTTGCCCCGGGCACGTGCACGCGCGTTGAAGCGCTCAACCTTGAACAGTTGGCACCAGTCCTCACTGGTGCGGAACCAGCGGAACGCAGATGCATAAAGATCAACGGCATTGACCTTCACGCCTTGTGTCGCGCCAGCCTTGGATGCCGCGTAGGTTTGCTTACGGATGCGCCGCTGATCCTCAAAGGCAGCCTTCGCCGCAACCTTACCTTGGGATTACAAAAGCGCCCCACGGATCTTGAAATCCTAGAATGGATCGAACTCGCAGGTCACAGCGAGACGCTGGCGCATTTAGGCCCGCTGGGTCGTCGCTTACCAGAACGCGGAGCAAACCTCTCACGGGACGAGCGGATGCACCTTTGCCTTTTGCGCATGATCGTACAGTCGCCCGGTCTTGTTTTGGTGCTCACGCCAACGTGCGATGGCCTCGACGGTCTCTCGAAATGCAGTACGGTTTTACATCGTTAACGCCAGGGTCAGGCTGCGGACTTAGCTATGCCAAAGCTTTGACACGCTTAGCCAGTGCAGGTTGTTCATCATTTAGCAGGTTCCGGTCATTCTGGGCCGTCCTCACATAGACCAATGTCGGCTTTTGGCGCTTCGCAGCTGTTTGGAAGTAACGCAGCATTTAGGAGGAATGGGCTCTCTACGACCATTGGATCGGTCGCAGCATACTCACTTAGTCGATCAAAATGCCGCAGCAGGGACGGCCCAAAGGAGACATTCAACGGACGCTCCTGATGCTGCAGTCGCAGCCCGCATTGCGGTCATTCGCTGCGAGTGCAAGATCTCGGTGCATCCGAACTCACTGTCTGCGGACTTTTCAGACCTTTACGGATACTGCGGCGATGGCAGCTTTTCGATTTGGAACGATCCCTCAGTTGAAAGTCCGTGTTCGCCAATGCTGAGTGCGTGGACTGCGCAAGAGGATCGCCCTAGGCCAAGGATTGATTTCCTATTCATGCCAAATGGTAGGTGTCCAGAAAAATGTCGTTTGGATTTTGCGCAGCACGTTGTCGCTTTGGACAAAACCGCTGCAGAAGCTCTCCATCATTGAGAGATTTCAGTCGCATCAAGCACAGGATTGCTTTTCCAAAGGCCATAGCTGCGGAGGTCTGTTGCATCTCCTTGTCCTCACCGAGGCCCTACACGATCAGACCGCGACTGACGCCGGCGTTTTACCGTTGAACATTTGCCCAATCCGTATGTTGCCAAACCGGGAGGTCTATTCTGGGCAGCACAGCCCGCTTCAGGATCACGTCGCTCAGCTTTTCGGCGATCATGATCGTCGGGCTGTTGGTGTTCCCATTGGTGACCTGCGGCATGATGGAGGCATCGGCCACGCGCAGACGGTCAACACCACGAACTCGGCCACCCGGGTCAACGACCGCCATGCGATCCGTCTTGGTGCCCATCCTTGCCGTGCCGCTCAGGTGCCATTGCGTTTCGATCCCATCGCGCAGCGCCAGATCAATTTCCGCATCCGAACGAACATCCGGGCCGGGGTAGAACTCATCGCCCGCAAGACGGCTCAGGGAGGGTTGCTTCACGAGCTCCCGCACAAG
>JBCBWJ010000143.1:0-6957 GCA_039817165.1 Pseudomonadota bacterium
GGATCGCGCAACACGCTGATTGCGCCGCTTTTGACATTGTTGGTCAGGATGACAGGCCGCGCGATGGTCCAATGGAGATCACTGGCGAGGATCATCTCTTCTTGGCGGTCTTTGTCGGCGTAGGGACGGCCCAAAAAGGCCTTGTGGCCGATGCTTTCGAGCTTGCTCATGGCCGCGCGCGAGCGGCCTGCGCCGAAGCCCGTGACAAACACAACCCGCTTGGGGCCGGTCGCGTGCATGGCGTCGATCAGCACGCGGGTGCTGTCAGAAAAGAGGGTTTCTTCTTCCCACAACATGGCCAGGCGTTCTTTGATGCCGAGCGCGTAAATCACGGCGCAGGTGCCGTTTAGCGCGCGGGCCACATCGTCTGGGGCGCGCGCATCGCCGGCAAACGGCTCCAGCCCGTCGCGCGGCTCGAGCGTGTCTGCACTGCGTGCAAACGCCCGCACCGTTAGGCCCCGCGCGAGGGCCTCTTCCACAGCTTTGGCGCCGATACCGGATGTGGCGCCCATGATCAGGATGGGTTGGGTCATGACGTCCTCTTTGCCCGATTTGATTTGGGTCAGATGTAGGACGCGAATCCGGCTGGCCCAGCCTGTCTCAGACGAAGATCACTCTGTTATCAGATGCCAGATCCGGGCGGGGGATGCGCCGACCGCATAGGTGATCATCTTGGTGCCATCCGGTGAGAGAGCGATGTTTGAGGCGGGTGCGGGGAAGGTTTGCACCAGAGCCCCCATCGCGGGGTCCAGCAAAGCGGCACTGCCTGAGCTGTAGCTCAGAACGATCCCGCCGGTCTTGGTCAGGAGCGCGCCAGTGATGACGTCGGCGGGCGCCGTGGTTGTGGTGATCAAGGCCCCGTCGCTCACCCGCCAGAGCGCCACCACACCGGTGTTGGACCGGGTGAGAAGCTGGGTGTCATCCTCTGAGAACTCTGCCGCGATGATGTCGCCGTCGAAGCCGGTGATCGCGGTGAGGGGGGTCGCGTCGGGCGTCCAGGTCGGGACATTCTGCCAAATGCGCACTGTGGGCTCTGTCGCGGTGGACAGACCATCGCCGTCGACCTCTGGATATGTCGCGATCATGTCGCCTGAGGCGGTGGTGGCCAGAAGGGGCGCGTAGGGGCCGAAACTGCCGTCTGCATCGATGAGATCCATGGTCGCGGGGTCAAAACCTGCGAGGTCCATGTGCAAGGTGAAGCCCGCGGATTTGAGGTAGAGCAGATCGCTATCTGTGACGATGATCTCTTGGTAGGGGCGCATGGCATCGAGACCGGCGAAGGTCACTTTGACGCCGGTGTCTGACCAGAACTCCGCCCCGCCGAACTGTTTTGCCGCCAGGAAATGACCCGAAAAGAAGGCCACGTCATTGGTGGCGTGAACGCCGTCGAACACAAAGCCTGACGACCTCGCACCATCATCCACTGTCCAGGCGCGGAACGTTGTGTCTGTGTGGGCGTAGACCCGATCGCCCACGGGCGTGAACGGGTGTTCGACCAAGGCGTTGAATGGGGTGGCCAGTGTGCCGAGGGTCAGCCCTGTTTCTGCCGACCATATGCGCGCGCTGTGGGTGCCGCCCGGATCGCGGACGGATGCCGCAAGGGTGCTGCTGTCGGGGGAGAACGTGATCGGTCCGATCCCCTCTCCGGCGGCGAGCTCTATGATGCCGGTTTGGGCCCAGGGTTCGAGGGTTTTGTCGGCGGATGCCGCGCCGCCCAGGCCAAGAAATAAAATAACAAATGCCACTGACACTGCTTCAACTTTGCGTGCTTTGATATCCATCATCGCGTCTCCCGCTGTCACAGTCTAATGGGCTTAATTATACCAGAACCCTGCCTTTCCAGACAGGCACATCAAGCTAAGCCCGAAAAGGACACCGCCCGTGACCCAAATTATCCTGCACAATTACCCTCAATCGCCTGTGGCTGAGAAGGTTCGGATCGCGTTTGGGATCAAAGGGTTGAACTGGCATTCGGTAGAGATCCCGCGGATTGCGCCCAAGCCCAACCTGACCAAGCTCACGGGCGGGTATCGCCGCACCCCGGTGATGCAGATCGGGGCGGACATCTATTGCGACTCAAGCCTTATTCTGGCCGAACTTGAGCGCCGTTTCCCCGAGCCCACGTTCTATCCAACGACCGAAAAGGGCCTTGCGCGATTGCTCAGCCGCTGGACAGACGGACAGATGTTCGATCAAGCGGTTAAGATCGTTCTGGGCTCCGGAGGCGACGCACTGCCAAAAGATTTCGCGCAAGATCGAGGCAGGCTGTACTTGGGGCCTGACTGGGCGGAGAGGTTAAAGGATGCAGGCGCATCGCTGGCGCATCTGGCGGCACAGCTGCGAGGGCCTTTCTCTTGGGTCAATGACCAACTTTCCGACAGCCGGGCATTTCTTTTGGGTGATGCGCCCGGTGCAATCGATGCACAGCTTTATCACGTGGTGTGGTTTCTACGGGGGCGTTGGGACCTTGGCCCTGCGTTTTTGTCAGAGTTCCCCGAGCTGGAGCGGTGGGAGTCCAATGTGATCGCCATTGGTCATGGCAGATTTGGGGTTATGGCACCCGTGACGGCCATTGAAGCGGCGCGTGATGGGCAAACGGTGACAGTAGAAAGCGACGATCCCAACGACCCCCAACAGCTTTACCCGGGGATGGAGGTCATTGTAGCGCCCGACCTTGATGGCGGGGAGCAACCCGTGACGGGCATTCTGCGTGAGGTCTCGGCGGATCGAATCGCTTTGCTCCGAGACGAAGAGGGAATCGGCGAGGTATGCGTGCATTTCCCACGCGCCGGCTACCGGGTGGATGTGGCGCCGTGAAGGATTATCGCCTTTGCGACAACATGGCGCCATCTGGTGTGGGCCTACCGCGTTGCCCACAAGGCTCTTGCGGCCTATGTCTGGCGCGTTAACCCTTATGATCCGCGCTTAAAAACCCCAGGAAAAACCCGAGCGATATGCCAATTCCATCTTGAACTGACCCCGCCCACGCGTTCAGAGTGTCAAGAATAGTAGACGGCAGTGTAAATTTAAGTTTACAATATTGCTGTCTGTCCCGAGGATACTTGGCGACCACCAGGAAAGAGCTCTATGAAGAACCGCGCCCAAGAAATCACCCCCATCCCGACAGAGTGGATTGGCCCGATCAGCATCACGGGCAATGTAATGAATGAACAGGTCGCGGTGCCGATGGCCACCTATGAGACGCCACTTTGGCCCTCGACGGGACGCGGGGCGCGTGTGTCGCGGCAAGCAGGTGGTGTGCGCTGCACGCTGGTGGACGAGCGGATGACGCGATCTGTGGCTGTGCGGGCCAAGAATGGTGAAGAGGCGTTTCAAGCTTGGGAAAACATCAATGCCCGCCGCGATGAAATTCAGGCGATCATCGCCACGACGAGCCGCTTTGCCAAACTGATCGACATGAACCGCCAGATTGTGGGCAATCTTTTGTTCATTCGATTTGAATGTGCCACGGGCGATGCCTCTGGCCACAACATGGTGACGGGCGCGGCGGATGCATTGCTGGGTTGGATCCTGAATGAGTATCCGCATCTCGAATACGCCACGATCTCAGGCAATTTGTGCACGGACAAGAAAACGAGCGCGGTCAACGGTCTTTTGGGTCGTGGCAAATACGTCGTCGCGGAGATGGAGATCAGCCGCGAGCTTTGCGAAAAGCAGCTGCGCACGACACCCGAAAAGATGGCGCAGCTTAACGTGGAAAAGAACCTGATCGGCGGGGTTGTCGCGGGATCGCTGCGGTCGGCCAACGCGCATTTTGCCAACATGCTGCTCGCGTTTTATCTGGCCACAGGTCAGGACGCGGCCAACATCATCGAAGGCAGCCAGGGCATCGTGCATGTCGAGGCGCGGCCCGATGCGATGTATTTTTCCTGCACGTTGCCCAACCTGATCGTGGGCTCTGTGGGCAGCGGCAAGGGCAATGAGGTGGTAGAACAGAACCTCACACGGCTCGGCTGCAAGGATGATCGTGAACCCGGCGCCAATGGGCGCCGTCTGGCCGTGCTCTGTGCGGCGACAGTGCTGTGCGGAGAGATTTCGCTTTTGGCCGCTCAGACCAACCCGGGAGAATTGATGCGCACTCATTTCAAAATGGAGCGCGGTTAAGACCCCGGAGGGAGAGACCGGGGAGAAGGAGACACCACCCATGACCAAAGTCGGCATCGACAAAATCAGCTTCTATGTCCCCGAACACTATGTCGCGCTTAGCGTTCTGGCTGAGGAACAGGGCATAGACCCGGACAAGTACTCGCGCGGGATTGGGCAAAACAAGATTGCCATGTGCACCCATGATGAAGACGTCGTGACGCTGGCCGCTGAGGCCGCCGCGAAGGTGATCGAAGGCGAGGATGTGGACGCGATCGACACCGTGCTCTTCGCCACCGAGACCGGGATTGACCAATCGAAGGCGGCGGCTGTTTACGTGCATGAACTGCTGGAATTGTCGCGCAAATGCCGCGCGGTTGAGCTCAAGCACGCCTGTTATTCGGGCACGGCGGCGCTGCAATTGGCCTGTGGGCATGTCACGCGCAAGCCTGATCGTAAAGTGCTGGTCGTGGCCTCTGACGTGTCACGCTATGACCTAGACACACCTGCGGAGGCGACGCAGGGCTGCGGTGCGGTGGCGATGCTTGTTTCGGCGGATCCCAAGTTGCTGGAGATTGAACCGGCATCGGGGTGCTACAGCGAAGACGTGATGGATTTCTGGCGGCCCAATTACCGCAAGACGCCGCTGGTGGATGGCAAATTCTCAACCATGAAATACCTCAGTGCGCTGTCAGGTGCGTGGGAGGACTACCGCGACAATGACGGCCGCGCGTTCAACGATCTGGCGCAGTTCTGCTATCACCTGCCGTTCACGCGTATGGGGACAAAGGCGCATCGGCAGCTGGCCTCGATGAACAAGGCGCAAAATGATCCGGGCGTCACAGAACCCGGCATGATCTATAACCGCGAAGTGGGCAATTGCTATGCGGCAGCACTTTATGTCTCGCTGACCTCGGCGCTGGAGAACACCGACAGTGATCTGACCGGGCGTGCCGTGGGTTTGTTCAGCTATGGCTCGGGGGCGGTGGCGGAGTATTTCTCGGCCAAGGTTTTGCCCGGCTACAAAGAGCGGCTCTTTCGCGAGCATCATCAGAAACTTCTTGAGGCGCGCACAGCCCTCACCTATGCCGAATACCGTGACATTTGGCACGCGCCGGACCCACAGGATGGGACCACCCACATTATGCCAAATGCCGCACGGGGACGGTTTAGGTTGAGCCACATAGATGAGCACAAGCGCCATTACGAAGCCGCCTGACGCCGAAGGGGCGCAGGCCCCCGGCAAATTGATCCTGTCTGGCGAACATTCCGTGGTCTACGGATGTCCGGCGGTGGTTGTGGCCATCGCGCGCTACATTGACGTGTGGTTCACGCCGCTGCACAAGACCAACGGCCTTCAGACGGCGTTTGAAACGCTGGCGCCGCGGTCGTTTTATCCGTTCGACGTCTTGAAGAGCTTCAAGGAAGGTCTCGACACGCGCTTTGACGAGTTCATGCGGGGCGAGTTGCCGGTGCAGAAGATCCTGTCGAAACCGGATGATCTGGCGATTTACACGCTGACCTCGCTGTTGCCCAAGATCCCGGCCTTTGGGTCGCAAGATGGCATGCCTTTGCCTGTGCCAGGGCAGCTGACATCGCGGTCGGACATGCCTTTGGGCGCCGGGATGGGATCGTCTGCGGCGGTGGTTGCGGCGACGATCGTGCTCTATGAGCATCTGTTGGGCCGCCCGCAGAGCATTGAGGACCGGTTTCAGAAGGTGCGGTTTTGCGAACGTCTGCAGCACGGCAAAGGCAGCGCGATTGATGCCTCGGCAGTGGTCTTCGGCGGTATGAACCGGGTACAGGGCGATGACGTGCGCCAGGTCGCACTGCCGCCGGATCATTCGCTGGCCCGATCTGAGGGCTGGTATTGGGTGTTGCAGGGCACGCCGGTGTCGAAAACAGGGGAATGCGTGGCCAAGGTGCGCGCGCAGCATGCCTCCAACGCCGAACTATGGGAGGCGTTCACCGCCTGCACGACAGCCTTTGAGGAGGTGCTCGCAGAGGATGGCGACCCGCGCGATGCGATCCGCGAAAATCAGCGTTTGCTTGACTATATCGGTGTTGTACCTGTCCCCTCAGCGCGGTTTGTCAAAGCGGTGGAAGACAGCGGCGGCGCGGCCAAGATCTCTGGCGCGGGCGCGGTTGCGGGGGACAATGGCGGGGCGATGGTGGTCTACCAGCCCGATCACGAGGCCATGGTCGCGCTGATGCAGGACTATCCTGATCGTAAGTGGGCCAAGCTGGAGATCGCCCAGGACGGCGCACGGCTGACGCCCGCTCATACGGCCATGGCTGCCGCGCAATAGTGGCCGCCTCACATGACTGACAGTGTCATCGTCTCTGCGCCCGGCTCAACCCTGATCACGGGGGAGCATGCCGTGATTTACGGCGCGCCGTGCATTGTCGCGGCCATTGAACAGCGGGCGACGGTAGAGCTGTGCCATACCGACAAGCCACGCCTGCGCATCACCTCGCAGATTGCCCCGCCGGCGGATCTGTCCTTGAGCGATTTGGCTGTGAGCGGCCCATACCGATTTGTGATCGCGGCAGTGCTTATGTACCGCGAGGCGCTGCCGGGTGGCCTTCGGATCGAAATACGTTCTGAGATCAATCACACGCTTGGGCTTGGATCGTCTGCGGCGATCACCATGGCGGTGCTGGCGGCGCTTGAGGGGGCGGCCCCTGATGACCTCCACGACCGAGGGCTGCGCATCATTCGAGACATCCAGGGGCGCGGCAGCGGTGCGGATTTGGCGGCCTCGCTGCACGGTGGTGTGATGTCGTATCGCATCAGCGCGGACGGCCCGGGGGCGGTTGCCCCCTTGCGCCTGCCCCCGCAGATGTCGCTTT
>JBCBWJ010000144.1:0-6927 GCA_039817165.1 Pseudomonadota bacterium
CTCAGACTGCGCATAAGCGCCCAACAGCCTGCGGGTGCGCAGGATCATCTCGTTTTCGGACATGCTCGCCGCGCGTGGCAGGCTACGCGATACAGACCGCAAGACATCGATCGCCGGAAAACGGCCGCGTTCTGCAATCGCGCGGTCCAGAACCACGTGCCCGTCCAGCACCCCGCGAAGCACATCGGCTACCGGCTCATCCATATCCGATCCAGCCACCAGAACACTGAAAAGCGCTGTTATGTCGCCTGTCCCCGTGGCACCCGGGCCTGCCCGCTCACACAACGACATGATCATGTGTGCCATAGAGGACGGGTAGCCACGCAATGCCGGCAGCTCACCCGCCGCGGTGGCAATCTCGCGATGGGCTTCGGCAAACCGCGTCACGGAATCGGCCAAAAGCAGCACGTGCTTGCCCTGATCTCGAAAATGTTCTGCGATGCTCATCGCGGTCCAGGCGCAACGACGGCGTACAAGCGGTGACCTGTCTGAAGTTGCCGCCACGATGATAGAGCGTTTCATCCCTTCTGGACCAAGCGTGTTCTCGATGAAATCGCGCAACTCGCGGCCTCGCTCCCCGATCAAAGCGAAAACCACCAGATCCGCCTCCATCCGCCGTCCTAGATCCCCCAGAAGACTTGATTTTCCAACGCCCGATCCGGAAAAGAGCCCTATCCGCTGTCCACGCACAATGGGCAAAAGTGTGTTGAAAATGCACATGCCTGTCTCAAGCCGCGCGCCAAGCGTGCGTCGAGTGGCCGGTGGGGGCGGAGCCATTGTTTGCGATCTAACCTGTGCACCTCGCATCAGCGGGCGACCATCCATTGGCAAACCAAAAGGGTCGATCACCCGGCCCAGCCAGGACCAATCGGGCGCAATCGCCACCGCGTCGCTCAACTGCACGCGTAGATCAAGAGCGATGCCTACGGGCGCTTCCTCTGGCAACATGGTGATTGTGTCAGCTGCCAACTGCAGCACCTCACCCATCAAAGGAGCTTGACCATCGCGCAGTATGCGTAACCTGTCGCCGAGGCGCGCGCTGCTCGACAAGCCCGAGATACGCACGATGCCGCCTTCAACGGCGGCAACGCGCCCGACTCGGTGTTGGCCACGCAGTGCGGCAATTTCAGAGGAAAGGGTGGCAAAGGCAGGTTTGGACATCGAACGCTCCACTCATGGTCTGAAAACAATTTCTAAAGGAATCAGGGTTAAGCCTTGGTTGAAGCCAATCGAGGGAGAAGCCCCGGTGTTCGATAAGATAGAAATTTTTCAGATGGCCCATGCCATGGCCCGTCACGCGGGCTCCCGCCACGCGGTTGTCGCCCAAAACATGGCCAATGCCGATACGCCCGGATATAAGGCACAGGACATCTCGGATTTCCAAACGCTTATGGGGAGATCTGCGGGCGACTTTCAGATGCGCGCAACCCGGGCAAGTCATCTAAATATTATGCAAAATTCAGGTACGCCCGTGGTGATGGATCGCCCCGATGCGATCGCTGACCCCAATGGTAATTCCGTGTCGCTGGAATCAGAAATGATGCACGGGGTCAGCGCCAAACGGCAGCATGACCGGGCCTTGGCGATTTATCGGTCTTCCATGACCATTCTTCGCAGTTCTTTCAGCCGGCGCTAGGGGGTCGATATGTCAGAGTTTTCCAACGCTTTAGATGTTTCAACAAGCGGTTTGCAGGCGCAATCGCAACGGCTTCGGCACCTTTCTGAAAACATCGCCAATGCCGATACGCCGGGTTACCGGCGCAAGACAATCGCGTTTCTCACTACGATGAACGGTGCAGAAACGCCCGGGCTGGTCGAAACCGGGCCAGTACGCACGGATCAATCTGACCTCGCGCGAATCTACGACCCGACCCACCCAATGGCGGATGAGAGCGGAAATTACGAAGGCTCCAACGTCAATCTCATGATTGAACTGGCTGACGCTCGCGAAGCTCAGCGCAGTTATGAGGCGAACCTAAGAATGTTCGAGCAATCCCGACAAATGGGCAGAAGCCTGTTTGACCTTCTAAGACGGTAAAGGAGATCCAGAATGGATATTGCAGCTCTCGGCGCGGCGAAGAAATACGCCTCTGCCCGGTCAGCCACGGAACCAACCCCTAGCCAAAGCGCGGGGGATTACCTTGCAGGTATCACGCGTGACTTCGCAGCGACCCTGCAAAACACCGAAGAAACGGCCAAGGCGGCCATGACCACCGGTGCTGATCCTCATGCACTGGTACAGGCGCTGGCTCAAACCGAAATGGCTGTGGAAGCCGCGGTAACGGTGCGCGACAGGGTCGTAGAGGCCTATCAAGAAATCCTTCGCATGCCGGTGTGACCTGATGGGGGATGAGATCGTCTTCTTCGACACCATGCGACAGGGATTATGGGTGGCGCTCGTCATCTCCTTGCCCATCCTTGGTGTGGCGCTTGTGGCGGGCCTTACAGTTGGTCTTTTTCAAGCGCTCACTTCGATTCAGGAAATGACGCTGACTTTTGTGCCAAAGCTTGGAGCGATCGTTCTCGTTTTCTGGATGTCCATGGGTTTCATGACGCAAACGCTTGTTTCTTACTTCCACGACATGCTTGTCCCATTGATCATCGGAGGCTGAGATGGACCCAGCTGGTTACACAACACTTACCCGACAAACCGGTCTCATGAATGAAATGCAGACCATTGCGAACAACATTGCGAACGCCGCCACCACCGGGTTCCGCCAGGAAGGGGTGATCTTTTCCGAATTCGTGGTGGGCACCGATGCGGGCCCCTCTGTGTCGATGGCACGCGGCAACGTGCGCAACACCTCATTCCTTCAGGGCAATTTGTCCCCCACGGGAGGGCAGCTGGATTTTGGCATCGAAGGCGACGGGTTCTTTCTCATTGAGACCCCCGAGGGTGAACGTGTCACGCGAGGGGGTAGTTTCAGCCTATCGGCTGCGGGCGATCTGGTTACGTTGGATGGGTATAACGTACTCGATGCAGGTGGCGCGCCCATTTTCATCCCGCCTGATGCAACCAGCGTCAACGTGGGCGGCGACGGAACGATCAGCGCGGATGGGCAGCTCATAGGCCAGATTGGTGTTGTTCAACCGCTCAATCCTGGCGACCTGATCCGGGAAGGGGGTGTACTGTTCCGTGCAGAGACCCCGCTAGAGCCGGCTGAAAACGCCCGTGTGGTTCAAGGTCATGTTGAAAGCTCCAATGTTGATACGATGCTTCAATTTTCCCGCTTGATCGAGGTGCAGCGCGCCTACGAGTTGGGTCAAAGCTTCCTCGACACAGAAAACGACCGCATTCGCGACGCGATCCGCTCATTTGCACAGGATCAGTAACGTCGCGATGAAACCTGAAAGGAAACGATCATGCGCGCTTTGAAAATAGCAGCCACCGGCATGGCCGCCCAGCAAATGCGGGTTGAGACTATCTCAAACAACCTCGCGAACATGACAACCACGGGATACAACACCCGCCGCGCTGAATTTGCGGACCTGCACTACCAGCAGGTTGCCCGACCCGGCGCAATCAACGCGTCGGATGGCACTGTGTTGCCCACTGGTGTGCAGCTTGGTTTGGGTGTGCGCCCTGCCGCGATAACGCTCAACCTTGAGCAAGGCGCGCTTTCCGAAACCGGTGGTGATCTTGATGTTGCCATCGAAGGCAACGGCTACCTTGAGGTCACGCTCCCGTCAGGTCAAGCGGCCTATACCCGCGATGGTGCTTTCAAGCGTGATGGCGAAGGACTTATTGTCACCGCCGCGGGCTTCCCCGTGTCACCTGAAATCACGATTCCTGACGACGCACGCAGCGTGTCCATCAACCCAGATGGTGAAATTTATGCATATTTTGCCGAACAGGCGGAGGCGCAACTGTTGGGTCAGTTGAACCTGATCGGGTTCAGCAATCCCAAAGGACTTGAGGCCATCGGCGGCAACAATTTCCTAGAGACCGAAGCCTCTGGGGCGCCGACCACGTCTACACCAGGGCAGGACGGGCTGGGCACTGTGCGACAAGGCTATCTTGAAGATAGTTCTGTCGATCCGGTTCGTGAAATCACCGAGTTGATCGAAGCGCAACGCGGATACGAACTCAATGCCAAAGTGATCACCGCCGTCGATCAGATGATGAGCGCGACCACCCAAATCAGATGATCAAGCTGGGCATCATAGCGCTTTCCATCGTTGCATGCGTGATCCCCGAGATCCTGCGCGCCGACATCGTGATCGCCACCCGAACCATCCGCGCTCAAAGCTTGATCATGCCGGGTGATCTGACAGTGTCGGACGGCGACATGGTGGGCATCGCGCGGGCGACCAGTGATGTTGTAGGTCAAGAAGCACGGGTCGCCATCTACGCTGGACGGCCCGTGCGCCTGTCTGATATCGGCCCGCCTGCCGTTATTGAGCGCAATGAGGTGGTGCCACTCATCTTTCAGAAAAATGGCCTGCAGATCACTGCAGAAGGACGTTCTCTCAGCCGTGCGTCACCTGGTGAACGCGTGCGTGTTATGAATCTGTCTTCGCGCGCCACTGTCAGCGGCTGGGTCGCGCCAGATGGCACAGTATTCGTAGCAAACTAAAAAGGAAATTCCATGATCAAAGGGTTTGCCATAGCGATTATGATGTGTTTGGCGGTCTCGGCTTGTTCTCGCATTGAGCATATTGGGCGCGCGCCGTCCTTCACTGACGCGGTTGAGGGAAATGAACACGCTGCAATGATCTATGGTGGCTTGCCGCCAGTGGCGGATCCGTCGCGACGTGTGGATCGTGCGTCCTTATGGAGCTCTGGGCGCAGTTCTCTCTTGGGCGATCGTCGTGCAATGCAGAAAGGCGATATCCTCACGGTTGTGATCGAGATCGATGAAGAAGCGCAGATCTCCAATCAGACCCAAAGATCGCGAAATGGCTCAGAAGGCCTTCAAGTGCCGCAACTTTTGGGAATTCCACAGCGCATCAATGAAGCATTGCCGGACGGCGCCACGCTTGGCACTGCGGTCGACATTTCCTCGAATGCATCCTCTGCCGGCGATGGCAGCGTTAGGCGACAAGAAGAACTGACGTTACGGGTTGCGGCGACAATCACCCAAGTTCTGCCCAACGGTGTTCTGGAAATCCAAGGTGTGCAAGAAGTGCGCGTCAATTTCGAACTGCGCGAGCTATTGGTCAGTGGGTTTGTGCGACCGGAAGATATCTCGCGCCGCAACGAGATCACCTATGACAAGATCGCTTCAGCCAGAATTTCCTACGGCGGCCGAGGCCAGATTTCAGATGTGCAGCAGCCACGCTACGGGCAGCAAGTTCTTGATATCATTCTTCCGTTCTGAGGGTTACCAATGCGTGCAGTTCTTCTCCCTGTGATCTTTACCGTCATTGGCCTTGCGGGTGGTGCGGGTGCCGGATGGTTCCTGAAACCTCAGGCTGAGGCGGAAGATGTAAGAGTCGAAGAGTTGACACAAGACGGAGAGCGGCAGACCGACGCCGCGTCGCGTGCCGCACCGTCAGAGAAGGTCGACGATATGGACGCGGCTGAAAACGGCGGGTCCAGTGAATTCGTAAAACTCAACAATCAGTTCGTAGTGCCAGTGGTGTCGGATGGTGCCGTCAGCTCATTGGTTGTAATGTCGCTCAGTATCGAAGTGGAAACCGGTCTGCGTGAGACTGTGTTTCAGAAAGAACCGAAACTGCGGGACGCTCTTTTGCAGGTAATGTTTGATCATGCCAACATTGGTGGATTTAACGGTGCCTTTACAAATGCCAGCAACCTCGATGCGCTGCGAGCTGGGCTCACTGATACAGCACGGCTGATCGTCCCTGGTCCGGTCTTCGGTGTATTGATCGTCGATTTGGCACGCCAAGACCTTTGATGAAAAAAACCAAAGGCGCAAGATCATGATCCCGCCGGACCGCGTTTTTCGTAAGACAGAAACTGTAAGAACGTCAGCTTTGTCAAATAAGATTGAAGCTTTGCCCTGATCTTCAAAGTGCGTAAGCGCTGCATGTTCCCTGTGTGCACTTAATGACGTCAGCTTCTGCGGTAATGCAGTATACCCAACTGCGTCACTTTAGAAAAATTTGTAATTTGTTCGGCGTGATGCATCACAAGCTGTTCTTTTTCAAAAACTCTTTCGAGTGCGAACCGTTTTCCAAAGCTCTTTTGTAGAGCGCGCTTGGCCGCCCCTTTTCGGGCCAGGCAATGCGCCAGCTGTATTTGTAAGTCGCGGCGTCGGCGACCGACCCAAACTTGCCAGAGCATATCAACACCCAGACGACGTTGGGGCAGGGTTTCTTCTAGGTTCAATGACTGGGTGGTTTTATGCCGACAATCAAGAGCCGCCAGTTGCGCACGTAGTCTTTTTTCTTCCGTATGGATGATCTGCAGATGTGCGGCGTCTGCATCTTGCTGCGCTTGGCTCAACCGGATCAGTTCTGAAAGAGCCGCCGGCGTCATGAAAAGACACGCGCCCGTCGTCGCATGGCTTCGGCAAATCGTATTGCGGCGGCTACAGCGCGGTACTGATCGGTGGGGATTTCCTGCCCGATCTCAACGGTTGCAAAAAGCGCGCGCGCGGTTGGTGGATCATGCTGAACCGGAACGCCGGCTTCGTAGGCGCGGTCGCGAATGGCGAGCGCCACGTGATCCTGACCCTTGGCCACGCATTCGGGCGCGGATCCAGGGAGGCGGCTCCATTTCAAGGCCACGGCGTAGTGGGTGGGATTGACTATCACAACATCGGCTTCTGGCACCTGTGCCATCATCTGGTCCATCGCGATGCGTGTGCCCCGCTGACGACGCTCTTGTTTGAGATGTGGGTCGCCTTCATGTTGCTTGTGCTCATCGCGTACCTCACGATGTGACATGCGCAGTTTGCGTCGGTGATCATACCGGTGCCATAGGAAGTCAATGGCTCCGATACACAGCGCAACCGCCAG
>JBCBWJ010000145.1:0-6921 GCA_039817165.1 Pseudomonadota bacterium
TTCACGCCTTTGGCTCGCTCTTTCGCGATCACCTCGGCACGCCACAGGCGCTCTATTTTGACGGCAACATCTCGCGGCTCTACGTCAAAGAGCAAGGCCGCCACGATGCGGGCTTTCCGATGGGGCCGATTGTGGGCGTTGTGACGGCCCAAGATTGACGCCCGCGGCCTCGGTTGATAGCCCGCAGGCGCACAGCAATTCAGGATCTCACGCAACATGGCACGCAAGCGCAAAGGCCGCGACATCTCTGGCTGGCTGGTGGTGGACAAACCGGCGGGGATCACCTCCACCTCGGTGGTGAACAAGGTGCGATGGGCGTTGCAGGCCAAGAAAGCAGGCCACGCCGGCACGCTTGATCCCGCCGCCACTGGGGTGTTGGCCGTGGCGTTGGGGGAGGCCACGAAAACCGTGCCATATGTCACTGACGCGCTGAAGGCTTACGAATTTTCCGTCCGGCTCGGGCAGCGCACCAACACCGATGATGCCGAGGGCGAGGTGATCGCATCGTCTGATCTGCGCCCCTCCGAGGCAGAGGTGAAAGCCGCCCTGCCCGCGTTTCTGGGCGACATAGAACAGGTTCCCCCGCAATTTTCCGCCGTGAAGATCGACGGCGAACGCGCCTACAAACGCGCCCGCGACGGCGAAGAGATGGAGATCGCCGCGCGGCCCTTGTGGGTGGATGAGCTGCTCTTGACCGACCGGCCCGATGCCGATCACGTCACCCTGGAGATGGTTTGCGGCAAGGGTGGTTATGTGCGCTCTATCGCGCGGGATCTGGGCGAGGCGCTTGGCTGTCACGGGCATGTGGCCTGGCTGCGGCGGGTCTGGTCCGGGCCGTTCCGGGCCGATACTGGCCTGCGTATGGACCAGATCGAGGCGATGGCCCACACGCCCGAACTTGAGGACCATCTGCAACCGTTGGAGCTTGGCCTTGCAGAGCTGCCCCGTGCGACCTGCGCGCCAGAGGCCGCCGCGCGATTGCGCAATGGCAATGCGGCCCCTGTGGTGGCGCAAAACCTGGACTACGGCGCGGAATGCTGGGTGGCCTGTGAGGGTGTGCCGGTGGCCATCGGGCGCTATCGCAGCGGATCACTGGACCCGGCACGGGTGTTCAATCTGGCGGACCCGGCGTGACCTCAGGGCCCGACGATCTGCACGACCCGGGCGGCAAGGTGCGTCTCAAACTGCCGGACGGGGTGATCGGCGGCGCGCGGTTTTCGACCTGCGGGCGCTACCGCCAGGCGCTGACCCGGGACTGGACGCCCGCTGGCACCCATCCGCGCGCAGTTCTGTTCGTGGGCATGAACCCTTCGGTGGCGGCGGCGGATGTGTCTGACCCCACCTGCCACCGGGAGCTGATGTTCGCGCAGGATTGGGGCTTCACCCGCTATCTCAAGGGCAATGTTCTGGATTGGCGGGCGACCTCGCCCAAGGATATCCCCGCCGACCCGGGCGAGGCCTGCAGCCCCGAGAATGTGCCTGTGTTACAAGATATGGCGGCAGAGGCCGATCTGATCATCATGGCCTATGGCAAGCTGCACAAACGCCACCACGGCGTGCTGGATTTGGTGCTCTCTGCCATGCGCCAGAGCGGCAAGCCTCTGCAATGTCTGGGTCTCAACAAGGACGGGTCGGCCAAGCATCCGCTCTATCTGCGCAAAGACACGAAACCGTTCCCGTTTCCCTAAAGCGCCCCCGCCACCAACGCTGCAAGAAAAAAGGCGCCCCGAACCGGAGCGCCTCATAGTGTTTAGTGCGATTGGTTACTGGTTACTCATCTGCGTCCAAAGACAGCGCGACAAACCGCGGATCACCGGCGCGACGGACAAGCAGGAGCAGGGATTTGCGCCCGGCCTCTTGCGCCTCTGTGATGCGATCTTCGAGATCGGACACCGCGATCAGCTTTTGCTGTCCCGCCTCGGTGATCACGTCACCCGCGCGCATGCCTTTTTCATAGGCCTCTGACAAGGTGTCCACGTCCGTGACGACGAGGCCCGCGGCGTCATCAGCCAGTTCAAGCTGCTCGCGCAGCTCATCATTGACCTGCATCAGGGTGAGCCCGAGAAAGATCTCTTCGGCGGGTTCTTCGACGTCATCCGCGCCCGGCTGAGCGGCGGGGATCACACCTTCGGCCACTTCGCGGCGGCCCAGCGTGATCTTGAGCGTCTGTGTCTGCCCTTCCCGGAAGACGATGACGCGCACGGTTTTGCCCACTTCGGTGTTGCCCACGCGGCGCACCAGACCCCGGGTGTCGGCCACGTCCGCGCCGTCAAAACTCAGGATTACATCACCGGCAAGCATGCCACCGTCCTCGGCGGGGCCTGTCGGCACGTCTGTCACCAGTGCGCCTGCGACCTCATCAAGACCGATGGCCTCAGCGACATCCGGGGTCACGTCCTGAATGCGCACGCCGAGCCAACCGCGGCGGGTTTCTCCGAACTCGCGCAGCTGTTCCACCACGCGGGTCACGACGTTGGACGCCATCGAAAAGCCAATGCCGATGGACCCGCCTGTGGGGCTGAGGATCGCGGTGTTCACGCCCACGACTTCCCCGTCGAGGTTAAACAGCGGCCCGCCCGAGTTGCCCCGGTTGATCGCTGCATCCGTCTGAATGTAGTCGTCATAGGTGCCGCTGAGCGCCCGGTTGCGCGCGGATACAATGCCCGCGGAAACTGAAAAGCCCTGACCCAGGGGGTTGCCCACGGCCACGACCCAATCGCCAACACGCGCGGTGTCACTGTCGCCGAAGGATACAAACGGCAGAGGCTCATCGGCGTCGACCTTGAGCAGCGCGATGTCTGTCTTGGGGTCTGTACCCACCAATGTCGCTTCCAGCTCTTCGCCAGAGAAAAACTCGATGATGATCTCATCGGCGGATTCGATGACGTGGTTGTTGGTGACCACATAACCATCCTCGGAAATCACAAAGCCGGAGCCAAGCGCAGAACTGCGGCGGGGGCGATCCCCATTGCGATCCTGGAATTCGCGGAAGAAATCCTCAAAGGGGGAGCCTTCGGGCACGATGGGAGTTTGGTTGGTTGTTTGCGACACCACCGTGGATGTGGTGATGTTCACGACCGCGGGGCTGACCCCTTCGGCCAGATCGGCAAAACTTTCGGGGCGGGCCTGGGCCACAACGGCCTGGGCCAGGATCAAAACGCTTGCCAGCAGCGTCAACCACAAGGCTTTGGCCTGGGCGCGCGCCGACATGCGCTGATCAAATGAGAGAGTGCGTACAAGTCCTGTCAATGGATAATTCCTCCGGTTTCTCCGGCCTTTTTGGGTCGGAGGGTATTTGCCTCTGCTCTTGATTTAGGAACGCACGGTCCAAACTCAAAGTCCAGTAATGATTGTCACGGGCATGTGAAACGATTGTTAACACTCCGCGAGGCCCCCGACGTTATGCGACGTCATGCACCAAGGTACCGGGCACACCAGACAAAGATCAGGCCAAGCACGATGCAGAAAAAGCCGATGAGGCGGCGGGCCTCAAGGCTCAATTCGCGCAGCGCGGCCAGCAATTGTTCCAAAAGCGAAGGGGCCAGTGCATAGACCAGCCCCTCCAAAATCAGCACCAGCCCGAGGGCCAGAAGCACGTATTCCATTCAGGCGCGGCCGATCACTGCGTCACAGGCTCTGTGACGGAGCCGGATGTCACGCTCGCGCCAGAGGCCGCATTCGCACGGTTGGCCGCCGCGCCCTGATCGGACCGCAGATAGTTGAAAAACTCACTATCCGGCGACATGACCATGGACGAATTCGAGCCCCGCAGCGCCTTGCGATAGGCGTTGAGCGAGCGATAGAACTCAAAGAATTCCGCGTCTGCACCAAAGGCTTCTGCAAAGACCGCGTTGCGGCGGGCGTCTGCTTCACCACGAATGATCTCCGACTCGCGCGTGGCGTCCGACGTGATCTCGATATTGGTACGATCCGCTTGCGCGCGGACACGCTGGGCGGCCTCGTTGCCGCGGGCAATCTCGTCGGCGGCTTCCCGTTCCCGTTCCGCGCGCATTCTTGCAAACGTCGCGTCGAGGTTCTGGCTTGGCAGGTCGGTCCGCTTCAGACGCACGTCGATGATTTCCACGCCGAGCTCGTTGGCCTGTGCGATTGCACCATTGCGGATGCGCAGCATGAGCGCCGCCCGGTCCGAGCTGAGGATATCGTTAGACGCCACAGAACCCAAGATTTCCCGTGTCTGCGCCCGCAAGATGGAGTCGATACGATCCTCGGCTGCGGTGATCCCGCCGACACCAACGGCCTGGCGGAACTGATTGACGTCCGTGATCCGGTAGCGCGCGAAGGCATCGACGACCAGACGACGATCATCCAGCGGCGTAACCTCGAGCGGTTCGATGTCACGGCTCAGGATACGGTCGTCATAGCGCACAACCTCTTGGATGAGCGGGATCTTGAAGGCGATGCCGGGCTCTTCCTTGATGTTAACAACACGGCCAAACTGCAGCACGAGGCCCTTTTCACGTTCATCCACGATAAAAACAGATGACAGCAAGAGTGCGATGATCACAGCCCCAATGGGCAGTAGAAAAGTTGTCTTTTTCATATCACTGCGCTCCTGTGCCACGACGCAATTCATTCAGCGGCAGATAGGGCACTATGCCCTGTGCGCCGCCAGCAGCGTCATCTAGAATTATCTTGTCGATATCACCGAGGACATCTTCCATCGCCTCGAGATAGAGACGCTTCCGCGTTACCTCTGGCGCCTTCTGATACTCGACTAGAACAGCGGTAAAGCGGCTGGCTTCACCTTCAGCTTCGTTCACGACCTGCGCGCGATAACCTTCGGCCTCTTCCAAGGTCTGCGCCGCTTGACCACGGGCCTCCGCGAGAACGCGGGCGGCGTATGCATCCGCTTCTTTCTCAAGTCGGTCGCGTTCCTGTTCTGCAGCCTGAACGTTGCGGAATGAATCGATCACCTGTTGGGGCGGGTCGGCCTTGTCGAAGTTCACACGAATAATGTTCACGCCGCTGTCGTAACTGTCCAGCGTGAGCTGAATGAGATCTTCGAGACGCGACGCAATCACGCCCCGGTCCCGGTTGAGGACTGGCGCGAGGTTGGTTTGCGCGATGATCTCTCGCATGGCGGATTCAGACACCGCGCGGATCGACTGACGCGGATCGCGAAGGTTGAACAGAAACTTCGCCGGATCGTTGATATTCCAGACAACCTGGAAGTCGATGTCGACGATGTTTTCATCACCCGTCAACATAAGACCGGCTTCAGAGCCACGACCACCCACACCGATATCTTCGTTCTGTTCGCGCGTCACAGCGAGCTTTTCGAAGGTCACAACAGGCCAAGGCGCGAAGTTCAGGCCGGGATTGGCCGTTCGGTAGTATTCGCCGAGGAAGAGCTCAACAGACTGCTCTTCCGGACGAACCGTGTAAAAACTGGCTGCCGCCCAGAGAACCACGGCGATCAAACCGCCAATGATGAAGGTGCCACGCCCAAAGGTCGGGCCACCGCCGTCTCCGCCAGTCCCACCGGACCGGTTGCCGCCGCCACGGCCTCCCATCAAGACCCGCAGTTGATCCTGACCCTTGCGGACCAGCTCATCAATTTCAGGCATCTGCTGTGGCCGCTCAGGTGGGCGACGATTGCCGTTGTTGTCGCGGCGATCATCATCGTCACCGCCACCCGGTCCACCCCCCCAGGGGCCGCCAGAATTTCCAGCCATGTTCATGCTTCCTTTGTTATCCTGCCGTCGTAAGACGCTTTAATGTGTAACCTGTGTAATGCGCGGGAATTTTCAAGCGCTTCTGACTGGCTCTTTCAGTGTCACGATCTCTTCCGACATGGTCGGGTGCACCGCGACAGTGCGATCAAAGTCTTCCTTTGTGGCGCCCATTTTCACAGCAATGCCCGCCAATTGGATCATTTCACCCGCCCCTGGCGCGACGATATGACAGCCCAAAACCGTGCGGGTTTCCTGACTGACGATAAGTTTCATCAAAACCCTGTTGGGCCGCCCGGCAAAGCTTTGCTGCATCGGTTTGAAAGAGGTGGCATAGACATGAATGGGCTCTTTTTCGCGCGCTTCTTCTTCGCTCAGCCCCACCGTCCCCATCTCCGGCTGCGTGAAAATGGCTGTCGGGATCAGATCATGATCCACCGGCGTTGGGTTGCCGTTGAACACCGTGTCGACAAACGCCATCGCCTCTCGGATCGCGACGGGCGTCAGGTTCACCCTGTCGGTCACGTCTCCAATGGCATAGATCGAAGGCACCGCCGTCTGACTGTATTCATCAACCATGATCTGCCCGCCTCGGCCAAGTGTCACACCGGCCTCTTCCAACCCCATATCGGCTGTGTTGGGACTGCGCCCGGTGGCAAACATCACCTGATCAAACACCCGCTCTGACCCGTTGGTGGCTTTAACACGGTAGCCGCCTTCGACCGGTTCCATCTGCAGAATGTTCGTGCCAAGACGCAGGTCGACCCCGTTCTGGATCATCTCCTCGGACACCAGACCGCGGGCTTCTTCGTCAAAACCACGCAGGACTTGAGCGCCGCGATAGAACTGGCAAACCTCCACGCCCAGCCCATTCAGGATGCCCGCGAATTCACACGCGATGTAACCGCCGCCAATGATGAGAATGGACTTGGGCAAGGTCTCGAAGTGGAACATGTCGTCGCTGACAAGACCGTGCTCTGCCCCCGGCAGATCCGGGCGCACAGGACTTCCACCGGTGGCCACGAGGATGTGCTTGGCCGTCACGGTTTCACCGGTCGCAAGCGCAACAGTATGAGGGTCGGCAGTGGTGGCGCGCGTGTCATAGGTGGTCACGCCGTTTGAACTCAGCAATTTGCGGTAGACCCCTTCAAGGCGGTCCAGCTCTGTGTGCAACTTCGTCTTGAACGCGTCCCAGTCGAACCCACCGGCATGCACGGCCCAGCCGTAA
>JBCBWJ010000146.1:0-6889 GCA_039817165.1 Pseudomonadota bacterium
TGGCGGTCGAAGACCTCGCACACCAGATGAACATGAGCCCGCGCAACTTTGCCCGCGTCTACACCAAGTCCATGGGCCTCACCCCAGCCAAAGCGGTGGAGGGGATCCGCACCGAAAGCGCCCAAACCTTGTTGGAGACGACCGATCTCAGCATCAAGGTGATTTCCAGCCGCTGCGGGTTCAAAGACGAAGACCGGATGCGCCGGGCATTTTTGCGCCAGTTGCAAGTGTCCCCGTCTGAGTATCGTCAGAACTTCCAGACCCTGGGATTCAGCGGTTGACCTATACCGCCCTGCCTCAAGTCACTCCGCGCTTCAATTGCTGCGTTTCCTTACCGCCTGGGCCTTACGCGACCTGGTCCAGAACGTAATTTTTGAAATAGACCACCGTCTGCGCCAGACCTTCCTCCACGGGCACTTCGGGCGCCCAGTTCAAAACCTCCCAGGCGCGGCGAATATCGGGTTTGCGCCGTGTCGGATCATCCTCTGGCAAGGGTTTGTAGACCAGTTCAGAAGACGATCCCACGATGTCCAGAACGATGCGCGCAATGTGGTGCATGTCGACTTCCACGGGGTTGCCGAGGTTGACGGGTGCGTCGATGTTGTCGGCATCCATCAACCGTATCAGCCCACGAACCATGTCGGTGTAGTAACAAAAGGAGCGGGTCTGCGACCCGTCGCCAAACAGTGTTATATCCTTGCCCGTCAGCGCTTGCATGATGAAATTCGAGACCACGCGCCCGTCCTTGGGATCCATGCGCGGGCCATAAGTATTGAACAGCCGGGCTGCGCGCACATCGACCCCATGCATGCGGCGGAAATCAAATGCCAGAGTTTCCGCCACCCGCTTACCCTCGTCATAGCACGCCCGAGGCCCGGTGGGGTTCACGTTGCCATGATAGTCTTCACGCTGCGGGTGCTGGGTGGGGTCGCCGTAAACCTCGGAGGTCGAGGTCATCGTCACTCTTGCGCCTGTCTCTCGTGCCAACTCAAGAACATTCAGGGTGCCCAGAAAACAGGTCTTGGAAGTGCCCACTGGGTCTTTTTGATAAAGTGGTGGAGAAGCCGGAGCGGCAAGATGGAAGATACGGTCACAGTTGCTGGACAGCGGCTCTGTCACGTCATGATGAACGAATTCAAATCCTGGCTGCGCCGCCGCTTTTTCGAGGTTCTTCATCCGTCCTGATAAAAGGTTATCGACCCCGATCACCTCGTGGCCCTGCGCCAGCAACGCGTCTGTCAAATGCGATCCTAAGAACCCCGCCGCGCCGGTGATGAGATATTTCATTTGTCAGATCTCTGTCGTTTGCGCCGCATATCTGCACCCAACAGTCCAAAGGCCGCAGGTCTTCACCTTACCGGCTTTCAAGATAGGGAGTCTATAGCGCGTCAAGCCATTTAAAACACGCAAGAAACGCCTTGGCAATTGGCCCATATTTTTACCAATTCGTCCTGTTTTCAGAATGAGGGCTCAGCGTCTGCACCCTAAGTCTTGCTGCCCGGTACAGCCCTGTCAGCCTGGGTCTTTTCGGTACACGGCATGCCTGTCTTCAAGGAACGTATACGTCGCCCGCGTCGTCAAAAGTGTTTGGCGATCCAATGTAACCTGCCTGAAATCCTCATCGGTTTCGGAAAACAGCAACGGATGCGTGTTTTCGTCCTGCCAAGGCGGACAAAAAAGTGACCGGCCAAAGCCAGCCCCGGCGCGGTTGAGAGACATCAAGTACACCTGATTCTCCAATGCGCGCGTGATTGCGAAGGAATGCCACGTGGCAAAGCTTTCATCCCGGAAATAAGCGCCACAATGCAGGATAACATCAACCCCGTGATCAAGCACCAAAGCGCGAGACATCTCTGGTATGCGAATGTCGTAGCAGATGATCGGAGCCAAGATGAAATCTTTAATTCTAAAAGTGAAAAGCCGTTCTCCGCGCTCAAAATAAACTTTCTCACCCGAGGCGCCGAATTGCGCCAGATGCATCTTGTCATAGTGCCCCGACAGCCGTCCGTCCGGGCCAACAACGGCCATGGAGATAAAGCACGAACGGCCCTCGCGCCGTGCAAATCCATAGCAAACATGGACGTTTTGCTCGATGGCAACGGCTCGCCAGGCCTGGAAGGACGGACCCTCCAGCGGTTCTGCCAAGTGCTCTAGGTGGTCAAAGGTGGCAGTGGCATATTCGAGGCTCGACAGTTCCGGCAAAACAACGAGGTCAATCGCCGTATCCGCAGCAACAATAGCGGCCCGGACCTTGTCCACGGTCCGCGCCAGATGCGCATCCCGTTCCGTCACCGTGATCATCGGCGGCACCAAAATCTGGCACGCCAGAAGGGACAGCATCTCAGGTTTGGGATCGGAAGGGCGCATCATGATCTCGGTTCACCGGTGGACCAGTCGTTCGCAGGTCAAAGGCCTTCGGGCAGGTCAGGAACCTGAAACCCCGGCGAACCGAAACATGGTTTCGCCGGGGTAACGTGGTTTCAAAGCGCAGATATCGAGCCTGCCTTTAAGAGCATCAGCTTTCGAACCACCACCGGCTGCCGGCGCGGAAGCTGTCCATCGGCCAGCTTGCGGCGACGCTGCCGATGTTCTGAACCCGCTTGCTGCGACCCGTGACGTAGTTGGGGAAGTAGGGGATCACCGAGCCACCATCATCACGCAGGATCATGCCCATCTCGCGATAGATTTCGGCGCGTTTGGCATCATCCAATTCACCCTTGCCCATCAGCAGT
Source organism: Pseudomonadota bacterium (assembly GCA_039817165.1). Taxonomy (GTDB): domain Bacteria; phylum Pseudomonadota; class Alphaproteobacteria; order Rhodobacterales; family Rhodobacteraceae; genus Roseovarius. The sequence goes on from JBCBWJ010000146.1 coordinate 2,733, forward strand.
AATTCGTTGAACCGCGTGTTGTCCCAGAAGGACTCGTTCCACGCAGCGCCAGCTTTGTATGCCAGCGTATACATGACATCCGGGGTAGGGCGGGCGCCCCAGTTTGACATCATCCACGGCTTGGTCAACCAGACCTCCGACCAGTAACCGTCATTGGGTTCGCGGATGGGTTTGATATCGATGCCAGCAGCTTTGGCGTGCTGCGAGTAAAGCACCAACATGTCAACGGCCCCGGTCGTGATCGAGTCCGCGGTGGATATCTCGATCGTCTGCCCTTCCATTCCGGCCTTCTTCCAGAGCGACGCAGCTTTGTCCGGATCGTATTCCCGCTGCGGGATATCCGCAGGGAAGTAAGGCATCGCGGCGTTGTGATGGAAATCATTGCCCACCGTGGCCGCGCCAAAGGCGATCTTTTCAACGATGTCGTTGCGGTCCATCGCCAATTTCAGCGCCATGCGCACGTCGTTGTTGTCAAAGGGCGCCTTGTTGCAATGCATAGGAAGCGTGATGCAGGACGCCGAGGACACGTTGTCGACGATGATGTCGGGGTTGCGGCTCAGAAGTGCCATGGTTTTGTTTTCAAGCAAGCTCACCGCGTCCACATCGCCCGTGATCAGCGCGGTCTGACGCGCGTTCGGGTCGTTGATGATCTTGAACTCGATCGCGTCGAAATACCCACCTTCGCCGTGCCATGCATCGTGGCGCTCCAGATAGGCGCCAATTCCGGGCTCAAAGTTCTTGAGCACGTATGGACCGCAGCCATCACCCGATTCCCAGTCGATGGAGCCATCCGCCTTCGCCGGCAGGATCGGCAGGTGATAATCCGGCATGATCCATGGCAGGTCAGCATTCGGACCATCCAGCTTTACGGTGACCGAGTGATCCCCATTGTCCACGATGTCGACAATGCCACTGACCAGCGATGCCGCCGCCGATGGGTTGTCCTCGCCGCGGTGATAGTTGATCGAGGCGATCACGTCCGTGGCCGTCACTTTCTTGCCGGAGTGGAATGTCGCGTTGTCATTGAGTTTAAACCGCCACTCCATCGCATCAGGCGTGGCTGACCATTCAGAGGCCACATCGCCGCCCAGCGTCTGGTCGGGCATGATCATCGTCAGATAGGCGCGATAGGTATGCGCCAGCGAAATATCACCGAACGACACGTATTGCGCCGGGTCATAGCCATCAGTGGCATTGCCGTCATGCTGACCGATCCGGAAGGTGCCGCCGCTTTGCGGCGCGGCTTTTGCGGATTTGGTCCACAACGTCGTGGCCGTCGTGACGGTCAAGCCTGCGGCGAGCGCATGGCCCATGAAGGACCGACGAGAGATCGCTCCTTCTGCCGCCGCTTTGGTCAAACGGTCAATGGTCGTCTGGTCATGTGTCAACTTCATTCATTTTCTCCCTTGTGCCAACGGGATGATCCCATTGATCAGATTATGTTTGCCGCGTCCCCCCCCCCCGTGTCTCTGGTCTGGCGGACGGGATTGTACCACGCGGTTGGGTGGATCGTCGCTTTTTGTCGCAACTGTAATAGATGCTAAGAGAATTGAAATATACGGAACACACGCCGTCAAGCGCACGGCCTTCGCACCCCCGCATAAGGCCTTGCCGTTCCGCGGGGTGGTGCCTCATTCTTGGGCGATGTTCCTGTATTTTTACAAATGGTCAAAAATCACTTGACCGGTCGGGGCATCTTTCTCAGCATATGCCTGGGTAAGCAGGGGATGGATATGGGACACGGAAAGAACTTGAGAGTGGACCCGGACCGCCTGTGGGACAGCCTGATGGAAATGGCCAAAATCGGGCCCGGCGTGGCCGGGGGCAACAACCGCCAGACCCTCACCGATGAAGACGCCGAAGGCCGCGCGCTGTTCCAGACCTGGTGCGAAGAGGCGGGCATGAGCATGGGCGTCGACACCATGGGCAACATGTTCGCCACCCGTGCAGGCATCGACCCCGACGCGCTGCCTGTCTATATGGGCTCGCATCTCGATACACAGCCCACAGGCGGCAAATACGATGGCGTGCTCGGCGTTTTGGGTGGGCTCGAGGCGATCCGCACCCTCAACGACATGGGCGTGAAAACCAAGCATCCCATCGTGCTCACCAATTGGACCAACGAAGAGGGCACGCGCTATGCCCCCGCCATGCTGTCCTCGGGCGTTTTCGCGGGCAAGCACAGCCAGGATTTTGCCTATGATCGCGTCGACGCCGAGGGCAAATCCTTTGGCGATGAGCTCAAGCGCATCGGCTGGGTCGGGGATGAAGAGGTGGGCGCGCGCAAGATGCACGCCATGTTCGAGCTGCACATCGAACAGGGCCCGATCCTTGAAGCCGAAGGCAAGGATATCGGCGTGGTCACCCACGGTCAGGGCCTGCGTTGGATCGAATGCACCTTCACCGGCAAGGAAAGCCACACCGGCTCCACCCCCATGGCGATGCGCAAAAATGCCGGACGCGGTTTGGCCCTGATCACCGAACTGACCCATGAGATCGCCATGAAGAACCAGCCCAACGCCGTGGGCGCGATCGGCCATATCGACGTCTATCCCAACAGCCGCAACATCATCCCGGGCAAGGTTGTGTGCACCGTCGATATCCGCACGCATCTTTTGGACAAACTCAACGCGATGGTCGACGAGTTCATGACCCGCGCCCCCGCGCTGTGTGACGAGATCGGCGTGGGCTTTGAGTGTCACATCGTGGGCCAGTTCGACCCGCCCGCCTTTGACGAGGCCTGCGTCACGGCCGTGCGCGAGGCGGCTGAGACCATGGGCTATTTCCACATGGACATCGTCTCCGGCGCGGGCCACGACGCCTGCTGGATCAACGACGTCGCCCCCACGGCCATGATCATGTGCCCGTGTGTCGACGGCCTAAGCCACAACGAGGCCGAAGAGATCACCAAGGAATGGGCGCAAGCCGGGACAGACGTCCTAATGCACGCGGTCCTCGAAACCGCGCAAATCGTAGACTGACTGAGGAAGGGTTCGCCATGAGCAAGGTCATCAAGAACGGGACTGTCATCACGCATGATCTGACCTACGCCGCGGATGTTCTCATCGACGGCGGCGTGATCACTGAAATCGGGCCCAACCTCAAAGGCGATGAGACGCTCGACGCCACAGGCTGCTACGTTATGCCCGGCGGCATCGACCCGCATGTGCATCTCGAAATGCCCTTCATGGGCACCTATTCCACGGACAATTTCGAAAGCGGCACCCGCGCCGCACTCGCTGGCGGCACCACCATGGTCGTGGATTTCTGCTTGCCCAACCAAGGCGAAAGCCTGCTGGATGCGATCAAGCGTTGGGACAACAAATCGACCCGCGCCAATTGCGACTATTCCTTCCACATGGCGGTCACCTGGTGGGGCGAGAAGGTCTTTGAAGACATGCAAACGGTCGTCCAAGAGCGCGGCATCAACACGTTCAAGCATTTCCTCGCCTATAAGGGCGCGCTCATGGTCAATGATGATGAGCTCTTTTCGTCCTTCAAGCGCCTGTCGGAGCTGGGCGCCATCGCGATGGTGCACGCCGAAAACGGCGATGTGGTGGCCGAGATGACCGCCAAACTGCTGGCCGAAGGCAACACCGGCCCCGAGGCGCACGCGTATTCCCGTCCCAGCCAGGTCGAGGGCGAGGCGACAAACCGCGCGATCATGATTGCCGACATGGCGGGGGTGCCGCTCTACGTGGTGCACGTGTCGTGCGAAGAGGCGCATGAGGCCATCCGGCGCGCCCGTCAAAACGGCAAGCGCGTCTGGGGCGAGCCGCTGATCCAGCACCTCACCTTGGATGAAAGCGAGTATTTCCACGCCGATTGGGACCACGCCGCGCGTCGGGTCATGTCGCCGCCATTCCGCAACAAAAAGCACCAAGAGAGCCTCTGGGCCGGTCTCATGAGCGGCTCGCTCAGCGTTGTGGCCACCGATCACTGCGCCTTCACGACAGAGCAAAAGCGCTACGGCGTGGGTGATTTCTCCAAGATCCCCAACGGCACCGGCGGGCTTGAGGATCGTCTGCCCATGCTCTGGACCCACGGCGTGGCCACCGGGCGGCTCACCCCCAATGAATTTGTCGCCATGACCTCCACCAACATCGCCAAAATCCTCAACTGCTACCCGCGCAAAGGGGCGATCCTCGTGGGTGCGG
>JBCBWJ010000147.1:0-6884 GCA_039817165.1 Pseudomonadota bacterium
GTGACCGGCGTTCAGACCCTCACCGTGCCCGAAGATGATGCCGATCAGCGCCTTGATCGGTGGCTGCGCCGGCTGTTTCCCCATGTCGGCCAAGGCCGCATCGAAAAGATGTGCCGCAAGGGCGAACTTCGCATCGATGGCGGCCGGGTGAAGGCCTCGACACGTCTCGAGGCCGGCCAGTCCGTGCGCATCCCGCCGTTGCCTGATCCCGGTCAACAGCCTGCCTCGAGGGTCACACCCACCGTGTCAGAGACGGACGCGCAAATGATCCGCAGCACGGTGATTTACCGCGACGACCACATCATCGCGCTCAACAAACCCCCCGGCCTGCCGGTGCAGGGCGGCTCCAAACAGACCCGCCACGTGGATGGTCTGGCAGAGGCGCTTTGTTTTGATCTCGACAGCAAACCCCGCCTCGTGCACCGCCTCGACAAGGACACCTCTGGCGTTCTGCTTATGGCGCGCACCGCGCCGATGGCCCGCGCCCTCACGGCGGCCTTTCGTCATCGTGATACGCGCAAGATTTACTGGGCCGCCGTGGCTGGCGTGCCCACCCCGCGCATGGGCACGGTCAAGTTTGGTCTCGTCAAAGCGCCGGGTCACGGGCGTGGCGGGGAAGGCGAAAAGATGCTCTGCCTGCACCCCAATGAGGTCAGCGATCACCCCGGTGCCAAACACGCCACAACCGATTTCGCGGTGATCGATGCCGCGGGCACCCGCACCGCCTGGACCGCGTTGGTGCCCGTGACCGGCCGCACACACCAATTGCGCGCGCACATGGCAGAGCTTGGTCACCCGGTGGTGGGGGACGGCAAATATGGCGGCTCGGGTCAGGAAAATCTGGGCGATGGATGGGGCGCGCAACTGGGCGGGGAGATCAGCCGAAAGCTGCATCTTCACGCCCGTTCGCTCAGCTTTGATCACCCCGTGACCGGCGCGCGCGTGCATCTGACCGCGCCCTTGCCCGACCACATGGCCCGCACCTGGGATACGTTCCAGTGGCGCCCGTCCGAGGCCCCTGATGATCCGTTCGAGGACGTAGTATGAGCGATCTGCGCCTGGTGATTTTCGATGTCGACGGCACGCTGGTGGACAGCCAGGCCGATATCATCGCCGCAATGTCCGAGGCCTTTGCGCGGGCCGGGCTGACCCCGCCGCCCCGCGCCGCCATCCTGCGCGTGGTCGGCCTGTCGCTCGAGGTGGCGATCCCGAAACTGGCCCCGGGTCTCGCGCCCTCGCTGCACGCCCAGATGGTAGACTGGTACAAAGACGCCTACGTTGCCTTGCGGGCCAAAACCGGGGCCGCACAAAGCTCGCCGCTTTACCCCAATGTCCGCAACACCCTCGACCTGCTGCACGCGCAGCCAGAGATGTTGCTCGGTGTGGCCACAGGCAAATCACGGCGGGGTCTGGACAAACTGCTCGAGGGGCATGAGCTGACGCGCATGTTCGTCACCCAGCAAGTGAGCGATCACCACCCCTCCAAACCGCATCCTGCCATGGTGCTGGCCGCGCTCTCTGAGACGGGGGTCGAGGCGCAGAATGCCGTGATGATCGGAGACACCACCTTTGACATGGACATGGCCAATGCAGCGGGGGTGCCTTTTATTGGGGTCTCTTGGGGGTATCATCGGGCAGAGCATTTGACCCGCTCGGTGACAGTGCTGGACGACATGCGCGACCTGCCTCAAACCCTGACCCATCTGTGGGAGCCCGCCCAGTGAGCGCGTGGAAAAACAAACGCTTCTGGACAGCCGCGACCGCAAAGCAGATCGAGGGTGGATTTACCGTCACGCTAGATGGCAGAGCGGTCAAGACCCCGGCCAAACGCGCGCTGGTGATGCCGTCCATGGCTCTGGCACGGGCTGTCGCGCTCGAATGGGACGCGCAAGAAGACGAGGTTAATCCCCAGACAATGCCAGTCACCCGCGCGGTCAACGCTGCGATCGATAAAGTTGCGCAGCAACAGGCGGAGGTTGCCGATCTTCTGGCCGCCTATGGGGATAGCGATCTTCTGTGTTATCGCGCTGAACGCCCGGCCGGTCTGGTGACGCGCCAGACGGATTCATGGGACCCGCTTCTGGACTGGGCGCATACCACTTTCGGGGCGCGACTTGTGCCGACCATCGGCCTCATGCCCAAGCCGCAAAACCCCGATGATCTGGCAAGGCTCTCTGGTCATGTGCATGCCATGGACCCATTCACGCTCACCGCGTTTCATGATCTTGTGGGTCTGACGGGCTCACTTGTGATCGGTTTTGCGGCGCTGCAAGATCACGCCCCGATGACAGAATTGTGGCAGACGTCACGCATCGATGAAATCTGGCAAGAAGAGCAGTGGGGCGCAGACGAGGAAGCCACAGAGCTGGCGGCTGCCAAGTGTGCGCAGTTTCTCGCTGCCAAAAATTTCTACAATTTGACGAATGACCAAGTTTAGGTTCGACTTTTTCGGGCAGGTTGTGGAAAACCCGTGAAAATCGCCCTAAATTCTAGCTATCCGGGCTTGAACTATGGCGTGATTCTTCTCATTGTGCCCGGTGTTACTGCAGGGAAACCCTGAAAACAGCAACAATGGCTCCGCCCGGGGCCGCCTAATCGCCTCATAAAGAGGCGTCCAATCAGGAAGAGGTAATCATGAAAAAATCCGTAATTCTGGGCGCACTGTCTGCTGCCGGTCTCGCGACTGCACTGACGGCTGGCGCCGCTGCTGCGGGCACGCTTGACGATGTCAAGGCGCGCGGCAAGCTGAACTGTGGTGTGACCACTGGTGTGCCTGGCTTTGCTGAGCCCGACAGCGCGGGCGTGTGGCAGGGCTTTGACGTGGCTGTGTGCCGCGCTGTTGCCGCTGCTGTGCTGAGCGATTCTACGGCTGTGGAATTCGTGCCCACAACAGGCAAGACCCGCTTTACCGCTCTCGCTTCTGGTGAGATCGACATGCTGGCCCGGAACACCACCTGGACCTTCTCGCGTGACGTTGATCTGAAGTTCGAATTTACCGGCGTGAACTATTACGACGGCCAGGGCTTCATGGTGCCTGCCGACCTCGGTGTGAGCTCCGCAACAGAGCTTGATGGCGCCACCGTCTGCATTCAGACCGGCACCACGACAGAGCTGAACCTGGCGGACTTCTTCCGCTCCAACAACATCAGCTACGAGCCCGTGCCCGTGGAAACCGGCGCTGAAGCCGTGCAGCAGTACAATGCTGGCGCCTGCGACGTCTACACCACGGACGCATCCGCTCTGGCCGCTCAGCGTGCCAACTTCGAAGATCCGTCGGCACACACGATCCTGCCCGAAATCGTCTCGAAAGAGCCGCTCGGTCCGCTCGTGCGTCACGGCGATCACGAATGGGGCGACATTGTCCGTTGGACACTGAACGCTTTGATCACCGCTGAAGAGCTGGGTGTGAACTCTGCCAACCTGGAAGAAATGTCCGGTGGGTCTAACAACCCGGAAGTTAACCGCCTCTTGGGCACCGAAGGTGACCTTGGCGCTATGCTGGGTCTGGATGCCGACTGGGCCGAGCGTGCCATTGGCGTTGCCGGCAACTACGGCGAAATCTTCGAGAAGAACATCGGTGAATCCACACCGATCGGTTTGGCGCGTGGTCTGAATGCACCTTACTACGAAGGTGGCCTGATCTACTCGCCGCCGTTCCGTTAAGCAGAACTGGACAAGGGCGCGGGTTTTCCGCGCCCTTTTTCCATCTGGGTCTACACATCCAGTAAAAACCTTGGCTCAGCACCGCAAAGAGTGCAGTAATAAAGCCTTAACAAAAGACAGGGAGCGCGTTTAATGACGACGATCACCGACCCCTCCGTGGGGACGACCTCTGGGTCGTTCAAGCTCGGAATGCTGCTCAACGATACGCGCTACCGATCTCTGACATTCCAATTCATCGCCCTCGTGGCCATCATCGCCTTCATGGCGTTCGTGGGTGGAAACCTGGTGCGCAACCTGGCCGAGGCCGGGCTGAACATCTCCTATGCGTTTCTTGGCGAACCGGCGGGATATGACATCAACCAGCGACCGATTGAGTACAACTCTCAGTCCACCCATGGCCGCGCGGCGCTTGTCGGTCTTCTCAACACGCTGATCGTGGCTTTTCTGGCTTGTATAACTGCGACAGTCTTCGGTGTGATCGCGGGTGTCTTGCGCCTGTCGAACAACTGGATCGTCTCCAAGATCATGAGCTTCTACGTTGAGATCTTTCGCAACGTCCCAGTGCTCATCTGGATCCTCATCATCTTCTCGATCATGATCAACGCGCTGCCCGGCCCGCGGGAATTCCGCGGCGATGAACCGACGGCCTCAATGATCGGCTTTGATACGGTGGCCATCACCAACCGCGGTATCTTTGCGCCCTCGCCCCAATTCACCAACAGCTTTGGGTCCACCGCAGAGGTGCCTGTCACAAGCACAGGCCTCGACTGGCTGGTGATCCTCGCCGCCCTGGTCCTGTCGTGGGTCGCGGTGAGCCAGGTCGGCAAATGGGCGACCAAAACACAGGAGGCGACGGGCGTCCGCCCCACCACCTGGTACATATACCTTGCGATATGGATCGTGCCCGTGGGCGCGGTGCTCACCTTCCTGGGCCTCACCTGGGCCATCCCCGAGCTCAAGGGCTTCAACTTCCAGGGCGGCATGCAGATCCGCGGCTCGCTGATCGCCTTGTGGTTCGCTTTGGCGATCTACACCGGTGCCTTCATCGCCGAAAACGTGCGCGCGGGTATCCTCGCCATTTCCAAAGGTCAGACAGAAGCCGCCGCCTCGCTTGGTTTGCGCTCCAACCTGATCATGAGCCTCGTGATCCTGCCGCAGGCGCTGCGCGTGATCATCCCGCCACTCATCTCGCAGTATCTCAACATCACCAAGAACTCCTCGCTCGCCATCGCGGTGGGCTACATGGACGTGACCGGCACACTGGGCGGGATCACCCTGCTCCAGACAGGCCGCGCGATTGAAACGATCCTGCTTTTGATGCTGTTCTATCTCACCATCTCGCTGCTGATCTCGGCGGTGATGAACGTCTTCAACAACAAAATGAAGCTGAAGGAGCGCTGATCATGGCTAACGGTCCAAAAACAGCCGCCTTCGTCCGGCACGACACACTGCCCGAAATGCCACCGCCCGCCTCGGAAACCGGGCTGATCAAGTGGATGCGTGAGAACCTGTTTTCGGGCTGGTTCAACACGATCATGACGATCCTCGCGATCTACTTCATCGCCCGTTTTGTCAGTTTCGCCTTCCCGTGGTTCTACAATGGCGTCTGGGATGCGGAGTCCATTCGCGAATGTCGTGACATCCTCACGGCGGCGGGCAAATCCTCCGGGGCGTGTTTCGCGGTTCTGGTCGATCGGTGGGATCACCTGCTCTTCGGCTTCAAATACCCGGCCACGGAATACTGGCGCCCCACATTGGCCTTCGTGCTTTTGCTCGTGGCGGCCGCGCCTGCGCTGTTTTACAAATACATTCCCCGCAAGGCCCTCATCTTCACCGCGCTCTACCCGTTCATTGGGTTCTGGCTGGTGTGGGGCGGCTCGCTCTGGGTGCCTTTGACGATCCTTGCGTCGATCATCGCCACGATCTTCATCTTCCGGGTGGTCGAAGGCCTCGACGTAAAGCTGCGCACGGTGCTTGCCGCGCTTGTGGGCTTTGCGGCCGCCGCAGGGTTGGCCTATTTGCTGTTCCTCGGCGCCAAAGAGCTTTGGTTCATCTCAAACTCCGTCGGCACCGGCTCCATCGGATCGACCATCGCGAGCCTGATCTTCAAAGCCGCCTCGATCTTCATGTTCATCTTCTTCCTACCGATGGGCATATTCGTGGGCTACGCGATCTATGACGATGCAGAGGGCGGCGGGCTTGTCACACTGGTGACCGCTGTTTTTGCCATCTACGTGATGCTGGCCTTCCTGCTGGGTCCGATCTCCGGCGCGCTGAACGCGGTCATCCCGCTAGAGCTGCAGGCGGTGCCGTCCCGCGACATGGGTGGCTATATGCTCTGCATGATCCTCGGCACGGTCTGCGTGTCGCTCTCGATCCCGCTGGGCATCGTTCTGGCCTTGGGGCGGCAATCCGACATGCCCCTGATCAAAGGCGTCTGCGTGGTCTTCATCGAGTTTGTCCGCGGCGTGCCCCTGATCACGCTGCTCTTCGTGGCAAACGTGATGCTGGCCTACTTCATGCCGCCGCAATCCAACTTCGACCTGATCCTGCGGGTGATCATCATGATCACCATGTTCTCCTCGGCCTATATCGCCGAGGTGATCCGGGGGGGCCTCGCCGCCCTGCCCAAGGGTCAGTACGAAGCGGCTGACAGCATCGGGCTCAACTACACTCAGGCGACACGTCTGATCATCCTGCCGCAGGCGCTCAAGATTTCCATCCCGGGGATCGTGAACGTCGCTGTGGGCCTCTTCAAGGACACCACGCTGGTCTCGGTCATCTCAATGTTCGACATCGTCGGCATGATCCGCGGGCCCATTCAGCAGTCCACCGACTGGATTAGCATATACTGGGAAGTCTATCTCTTTGCGGCTCTGGTCTTCTTCGTCGTCTGCTACGGCATTTCCCAATACTCACAGTGGCTCGAACGCGAGCTGCAAACAGATCACCGTTAAGAAAGGACCAAATCATGGCCGAAGCTGCAAAACTGCAGGTCTCTGACGAGGTCGCAATCCAGATCGAAAACATGAACAAGTGGTACGGCACGTTCCACGTGCTGCGCGACATTGATCTCACCGTCTATCGCGGCGAACGGATCGTGATCGCGGGTCCGTCGGGCTCTGGCAAATCCACTCTCATCCGCTGCATCAACGCGCTTGAGGAACACCAGCAGGGCAAGATTGAGGTGGACGGCACGCTGCTGTCGTCGGACATCAAGA
>JBCBWJ010000148.1:0-6863 GCA_039817165.1 Pseudomonadota bacterium
ATCTGCTGATCTTCGAGCCAATCAGCAGATGGATCATGTTCGCGGTGCGCCGTACCACCCGCAGACCCAAGGCAAGATAGAGCGCTGGCACCAAACCTTGAAGAACCGAATCCTGCTGGAAAACTACTATCTGCCAGGCGATCTCAGGCAGCAGATCGACGCCTTTGTCGACCACTATAACCATAATCGGTATCACGAGAGCTTGCAGAACCTCACGCCCGCCGACGTCTACTTCGGGCGCGGCCAGTCCATCCTGCAACAACGAGAAAGGATCAAACGAAAGACCATCGAAACGCGACGCTTGCTTCACCGCAAATCCGCCGCATAATCAAACCAACAAGATGAGCCAGACCCTCTCTTAGTTCAGGCCGCCATTTGTCCCAAAAACCCTGACGACGGACACTCATTCGAGAAAACACCCGCAACGGCCTTGCAGCCGCCCGTGCGCGGGGTTCTAAACTTGGCAGGCCACCAAAGCTAAGCCTGGACGACGCGCTGGAAGCGCATCGGTTGCGCCATCAAGAAGGTTGGACAGTTGCCCGCCTGTTGAACCGGTTTGATGTTTCTGAGAGCATACTGCTGCGGGGTTTTCGAAGGTTGGCATAAGTTAACTCATCGCAGGCAGAGAGACGTTTGAAACGACATGAAAACTGATGCAGGCGTCCACATCGCAAAACACCAGTCGTCCACTTTTTGGGGTTCATATGTTCAGTTTGCTGATTTTCTGAAATTCGCTGCGACTGCGCCAATGTCTCCCTTGAGTAGATTAACGGTCTTTCATTTGAGTTTGGATGAACATGATCGTACGGGCTAGCCGAAGTACGCGAATTATTCAGTGACCTTTGAACTAGTCCAAACGGTCATCAATTTTGGCAACCTTCGCAGTGACCTTGCTAAGCAAATGCAGCAAATCGGCTTGCTCTTCGTCGTCCAGCGCAGACAAAAAGAGCTCCATGTTTTTGATGTCTTGCCGATGCAGGATCTCCGCCAGAGCTCTGCCGTCTTCCGACAAAACCAGCGATGCGGCACGCGCATCCGATTTGCTGCGCTGCCGTTCGACCAAGCCACGTTTCACCAAGCGCGCGATGACGCTGCTTGTTGTCGTCGGGCCCACGCCGAGGAGTTCTGTCAGTTCTGTCGCGCGCATACCTGGAGCATGGCGCAGAGCGCCAATTGTGTTGAAATCCAATGCGTTGTACGGAATCGCATGCTGGTGATCCTTGGGGGTACGTTCGCTGACAAGCATCACGCGCATCAAGGTTCCAACCAGTTCCAGCAATTCGGGCGCGCGTGACATTCAGAGTTTTTTGCGGCTTTCCCTTGAAGACGCAAGGCCTCAAACCACTTACTACGAATATCGTATTAAGTGGAGATCGAACAATGCGAATGCTTGCTTCTGCCTTGGCCCTCTTTGCCTTCACATCCATCGCGGCTACCGAAACGACAATCCCGGCACCGCCTGACCTTGCAAGCGCGGGAAAATACCAATCGAATACTGAAACAACTGTCCTGAACGCGCCGGTGGGTGAGGCTTGGGCATTCTGGCGCGCCAACCCCATCACGGACTTTGTGGAACCCACGGATCGCATTCCTGAGATCGCGGGTTTCGAGGTATTGCAGGGAAACTGGGGGGAACCCGGAAGTATCCGTCGCGTGATGTTTCAGGGCGGTGGATCAGCTTTGGAACGGGTTCTGACCAGCACGGATAAAGAATTCTCATACCAGATATGGAACATTGAGACGTCTTCCGGTCGGTTCATCGACCACATCTATGGCAAGTTCGAAGCGCAACCCGTGGAGGGCGGTACCGCGATCAACTGGAGCTACAACGTCAAACCCGCCGCATTCTTCGCCCGCCCCTCGATCGCATCCTTTTTGAGGCACGACTTTGCGCTATTCATGGAGGGCGGAATGCAAGGTCTGTCTGCCGCGTTTGCGGATGGTACGTCGGGTTAGGTTGATAACCGGGGGTAGTGGACTGACCTGGTTGTCGAGGCCGTCAACTCCGACTGTAATTGTCGTGGATTTTACGCCAGATCACCCATATCGGCGACAAAACTGGTTTGGTTCGCATCGTTCGATGGTGCTCCAGAGAGTCACTGAAAGCGGGTGTCTATACACTCCGCAGCATTGGTGGCTCTGGGGCCGTCATCTTCGTTCGCTGTACTTTGAACGAACTACGGGGCTAGGACGGGTTGCCTTTTGCTGCGCTTTGCGCAGATGGGTAAGACGCGGGACAGAACCTACTTTGGATTCTCAGCCTTTGCTGATGCAGCATATCTTCGCAGACGCGGCTGACTTTCTGTTACGATGCAACGCAAGTCACAGTAGCAGTCATGAAATGCCGCCGACCTGGCCCGACGCAGGAGGCGGCCGCGCCAAACGTTCAACGTTCCGCGACAGTTCAAAACAGGTTGTTGAAGTCTGCGCGTCGAACTGAACTCCTGAAGCCAAATTCCGCTCTTACTGAATTCCAGACCTTTCTCGCCGCCGCCGAGCTGCTATGTAGGGTTGTATCTGCGCAAGCTATGCATATTCAAGGGTGACTGATTGCACGACGACATTCAAATACCAACAACCTTGCACCCGTATTGCGGTGTCTCCATTGGAGACATCACACCGCGCTGCGAACAGATTGCTGATTGTAATCCAGAACCGAGCTCTGCGTTTTCTTATTGTCGACCATCTAGGAATTTTAATGCTCAGCCTAAGAGAGGGCGAGCGTGATGCAGATCGACGATGATGACTGGTGGACTGATCTTGGGCACAAAGCGCGCAAGGATTTCGGACGTAAACCAGTTATAGAGATAGACGTACTCGAAGGTGTCGAACCTCTTGACGCTCAATTCGGTGTCACCTTACCGCGAACGGTTCCTGTGACGTTGCAGGAGCCATTGTTTGGGCAACCAGCGGATAGCGGCCAAGATCCTGACGTTTTGTACACCTATGCGGTTCTCGACGCCGCAAAAATTCTTGGCCTGCCCGAACTCTTGGAAAATACAGATCTTGATCATGACTGCTTGTTCCAAGGTACTGCTGCCGAAGAATTGCGTCATGCTGCCCCCTGGATCGTAAAACTGGAAGAAAACAACAGATTTACCCGCGCACTCTTTACCAAAGGTTCCGGCCCGCGTGACCTTTGGGACAGTGATCCCGGTATCTTTTGCAGATCCAAACATACTCTGGATGACGTACGCAAGCATCTGCGCAAATTCACAAAAGTCCGGGATGGGCACGGAAGGTGGCTTTACTTTCGATTTTGGGAAGGAGTCCCGCTTCGGGCCTATTTGGACACAGTTTCGCTGGAGCATCCGGCCAGTCTGTCATTCTATGGGACGGCAGAGCGGTTATTGATAGATGCTGTTTTAACCCGAGACTATGCGGGTAGGTTTGTTAAGCATCATTGCCAAGCTATCCCAGATACATTGGAAAGTAATGCTTCGGGCAGACTTACGTCGGTACAGGAACAGGCACTCGCAACCGCAATGGAAGAGCGGCGGCGAGCTGAAATCGCGCGTGCTATGCAAAAAGGTTTTCCTTCCGAGACAGAAGGTCTTCCCTACGAGGACCTGCTGCGCCTCGTCGCGGAGTCGGTTCATTGGGCAGGTGTCCGCGGCATACGCATGGTTCGACATGTCCACCTCATCGCCTGTTGGCGCCTTATCTATGGTTCGAGCATCGAGACGCGAGATCCCGACGGAGTGTTCGCCGCCCTTGGTCAATCACCCGGTGATGAGGGCACCAAGATCAAACAGATGGGGGCTCGCCTGTCGGACCTGCACAAACTGGGACACCTCTGATGGAAGATGGTAGCCGCGAAACACCATCGCCAGACGACGTCACAGCCCGCGCTCTGGCCAACGCGCCCGACGCACAAGGTGAGATGGATCGAACATGCTTGCCGTGTATGGGCTTGGTCAAAGTCGAGGCCCAGTATAGCGACCGTTGGAAAACACCGCTGACCGGCGCTCCGGTGCGGATCGAAGACAACGAGCGTGTTGTGAGCGACGGCGTAGAGAAGACCGAGCCTCTCGCCGCACACGGTCAACAAGACGGCGACGCACCCACGGTTCCGCTTGTTTCGATGGGATCAACACGCGAATTCGAGGTGGCCCAGGGGGGCGCCACGGCGAGCCTTGTCCCGCAAGGGGCTGGCGATGCTAACGCCGGAATGAGCGACCTTGGCATTGCACTCATGAGCTTTCGTGACGACGCGATGGGTAAGCTGCGTCCCTACGTAAGCGAATGGGAAGCGCGGGGCCTGCTCTCTATTCCCGAGGCCCGTGCCCGCGGCTTAGTAAAAGGCGTAACGGAGTGGTACGACGGTGAAAAGGACTTCTGGGGCGGAGTGAGCGAACTCGCCGTCCGACAGTATCAACGTGCCGCTGACTGGTATTCTCGGCAGACCCCTTTTGAGAAGAACTTGATGCTCTTCGGTGGGTTGACCGGTTGGGCCACTGTTATCGGATCTTCTATTGGCGAAACCATCGTAGAATCCGTGCAGGGCTTCTTTGCTGGCGTCGATGACTTAGCCGAATACATAGAGGTCATCATGAGCGCCGTCCGCGGCCTCGCATCCGGCACAGTCGATGCAATGGAAGCAGCTTTGGACAGCCTCCGTGCTTTGCCGGGAGAGGTTGGGCAGCTCTTTGCTCAGATCATTGACAATGGGCAAGACTGGATTGAGCGCCTGATCCTGATCGCTTCGGAGACAAATGCGTTCGAATACGTTTTCCACATACTCATGGCTGTTGTCATGAACATGACGCCCAATTTCTGGGCCGAAATGATTGGCATTGTCACAGGCTTCATCTTGCCAGAGGTCATTATTGAACTCATTTTCGCGGCGATCGCAGCTTTGACAGGCGGGTCTACTGCCCCGGTCATCGGTGCGCGACTCGCGACTTTTGTTGCCAAGCTCAGGCGTTTGGCAAAAGGCGCAAAATCCCTTGGGGTACTTGCGAACATAGTCGAAGCCTTTGGCAAGGCGATCCGTGCCCTCGCCAAAATCGGCAAAGGTCTGCACGACGAGATTGAAGCTATGGCGCGTTCCGCCGCTGACGGCATCGCCCGGATCCGCCATCGTGTGAGCCAGTATAAGATCGAGGTTGACCCAAATACGCTAGGCATGAACGGCGGGAACATTCGGATTGTTAGAAAGCGTGCAAAACTGAAGGATGACATCACGGATCACATGACGAAACGCGATCCAAATGTTCCAAGGAAAAGAGGTATAGGAGGAGCACATGAAAAGTCTGCGTTTGATCAGGCGCTCGCAGACGAAGGTGGAGTCGTAACAAAAAGGACGCCTCATCCAACACTCGATGGCGTAGAGCAGGTTGAATATCAGCTACCCGCACTGGACGCTCAAGGCAATCCGACGGGGCAAATGAGAACCAAAACCTTCGAAAAGACAATTTACGACAGCTCAAAAATATCCGACGCAGACTTTATTCGAATGGGAACCGAGGCCGCTGACCAGGCGAATGCAGCAGCTGCAGGACAGTTGGCGAGAGAGTGGACAGGGACAGCAGCAAATGGTGTAAAGTTCCGAGGCTATACAACCGATGGAGTCGTTACTTCATTTTTTCCGGAGATCAATCCATGAGAACAGAGCTAGTACTTTCAGATGAGTTATTTCCGGTGCAGTCATTTTTTAACGCTCTGGATGACACGCGACTGGAACGTGCGCTTATTGCCTTTGCATCTGGACACGGCTTCAACCCAGAAGATCGGACCTGTGACTTTCCCGCCGACCTAGCAGAGGATGAAGGCGGACCGGCTGAACGATTCAATTATATTGAGTTTTGGACGTATGTTGGAAACGAAGAAACGCGTATTAGCTTTGATCAATTTCTTAAGATTCTAGATGAGGTTGTTGCTGCCCAAATCAAGGCTGACCAACAGAATGCTGCCAAATGGGAAAAGAGCTTAAGCGCGGTTCATGACGCGGTTCGTAGCATCGCAAAACGGACGGTTCTGTTTTGATATATTACGCTTCCCTAATCCTCGCACGTGAATTTTCGAAGGGGCACCAAACTATCCTGGTCAATGGAGGAACCTTCCGCAGGTCATACAAGCTTTTGGCTGAGCTCTGGCGCGAAACAAGTCTTCCGATCCAGCGAAATTGGCTCAGACATGGCGACCTACATAGTAGGCTTCCGAGCAAATCCAGCGATAGCAAAGATCAAAAACCTGATGACTGCTCCGTCCCATGGCTTGTGGCTCACCAAAAAAGTCCTCTCTGCGTAGCTTTCGAACGGCCGATTTCACTGCCGCGACACAGCGTCGATGACAACGCTCTGGCCGCAATGAGCTCTTAGCGAAATTCTGGTGCCCTTGATGTGAATGTCCGCAGTGAGGTCGTCATCGTGGGGGATTGAACGGGGGCATCGCCCCCTTCACAAGCGGTTTTGGTATTACCAAAAGCACAGCTTGCCTATGCATCTAAAGGGTGGAAATACACCGGCATCGGCAAGCCGAGGGAACCGCTTGAGGCGCTTCAGCGCACAGCTCGCGTTCATACTTTCACTTGGGAAATGCACGCAAGCTGGCTTGGGCTTGGGGTGCCACCGGCACACAGCTCGCCCTCTCACTCCATCCAGGGAATTCGTGTTCGCAGGTCATGTCTGACGTCAGCACCAATGGGACAATTTAGGTCGATTTGATATGAGAGGGTTTCTGGCACATCGTAACCACCAAGGAGTGGAGATGAGACAGAAACCCGGAACCAAGCGGAGCCACGGCGAGAAGGTCGTCAAAGACATCCGCCGTGCGTACCGCTGCCCGGCAGTCGATACGCAGTATCGATGAGAGGGGCGCAAACAGTATTCTGCCGAAGAGAAGATCCGGATCGTGCTGGA
>JBCBWJ010000149.1:0-6842 GCA_039817165.1 Pseudomonadota bacterium
GGATCACCGTGGTGTTGCGGCCTGTGTTGCCACCGCCGAGCCAGCCTTTTTCGAGAACGGCGACATTGGTGATCTTGTGGGTTTTGGCGAGGTAGTAGGCCGTGGCCAGCCCGTGCCCGCCCCCGCCGATGATCACCGCGTCATAGGCGGGCTGCAGCTTTGGTGTGCGCCATGCCTGCGCCCAGCCTTTGTGGCCGGTCAGACCCTCTTTGAAGAGGCGCAAGGCGGAGTATCGGGTCATCGGGTGCTTTCGCGGAATCGGCCGTGTGATTTCTGCTTTATGCGTAGCGCGGATTTCGATTATGTTCAATTGTGTACGTAATCCGCGGGACGGGCCATGGGCGACAGCAAGAAAAAGGGGAGAGGGCCGGGGCGTACCACGCGGGACGACTGGATCCGAGTGGCGCTGGACACGCTGATTTCGGATGGCGAGGAGCAGGTGAAAGTGCTGGTTCTGCCCAAAAGCTCGATTGCGCGCGGTCGTCGTTTTACTGGTATTTTCAGGACCGTGCGGATCTGCTGGACAGTTTGCTGGAGCATTGGCGGATGACCAACACGCGCGCCATTGTGGACGGTGCAGGGCACCCGGCGGCCACGATCAATGAGGCGTTGGGGCATCTTTTGGCCGGTTGGGTGGGGCCGGGAAAGTTCGATACGCGGCTGGATTTCGCGGTGCGCGATTGGGCGCGGCGGTCGGGGCCTGTTCGGCGTGCGCTTGATCTTGGCGATGCCGCGCGGATCGAGGCGATCTTCGAGATGTTCCTCAGGCATGGGTATGCGCGGTCGGAGGCGGATGTTCGGGCCCGGATCGTTTATTTCACTCAGATCGGCTACGACGCCTTGGATCAGCGTGAAAGCTGGGAGCGGCGGATCGAGCGGGTGCGGGACTATCTTTTTTGTCATACCGGGGTTGCGCCAAGTGAGGCGGAGGTGGGCGGGTTGGTGCAGCGGTTGCGCGCGGATTTGGCGGTGGAAGGGTAGGCGCGCGCTCGTCGCTCCCTTACGGGCGCGCCTCGCGCGGGGTTTGCGACAACCATTCGAAGACCAGCCGCGCTTTGTCGGAGCCTTCATTGTGTTGCGCGATGTAGAAATCCAAGGGGGAGGGCACGGCGTCGGGCAGAAGCCTGACCAGCCTGCCCGAGGCCACCAATTCGGAGGTCAATCCATCCCAGCCCAGCACCGCGCCCATGCCGTCGCGCGCGGCTTGCAGGGCGATGACATAGTTGTTCACGCGGTGTGACATCTGCAAAGGGCCATGGTAGCCCAAGGCACCGGCCCATTCTTCCCACGAGGTCCAGTTGTTTTCCGCCATCTCGAGGTGGATCAGCGGGATTTGTCCCAACTCTTTTATCGAGCTTACTGTGTGTTCGCGCGCGAAATCGGGGCTGGCGAGGGCTGTGATCGTGTCCCTGAAAAGTGGCTGGCAGGGCGCGCGTTCCAGCGCCATGTCGCCGTAGTGGATGCTGAGGTCACAGCTTTCGGCATCGCGGCGCATGTCGTCGACGGCCTGTGACACGGCGATGCGCGGGTGGGCGCGCCAGAAGCTGGCCAGACGCTGTGTGAGCCACAACGAACTGACGGCGGTGGTGGAGTGGATCGTCACTGCCGCGGGTCGGGCGCGGGATTTGAGCTGATCCAGCGCCTCGCCCACGTGGTCAAACCCGCGTTGGATCGCCACCAGCAGGTAGGCGCCTTTCTCGGTCAGGTCGACACCGCGGTTGTGGCGTTCAAAGAGTGTGCTGCGCAGTTCGGCCTCCAGCGCCTTGATCTGGTGGCTCACGGCGGCGGGTGTCACGTTCAGCTCGCGCGCGGCGGCTTTGAAACTGACATGCCGGGCTGCGGCCTCGAAACTGACAAGCGCGCGCAGGGGAAGATGGGTATAGCGGGTCTCTGGCATTAGTTCAGCTAACCTGACAGGAATTTTTTTGCAATTGCGGGATGGACGTGAGGGCGGAATATCGGAACACTCGCGATGACGGGATTTGATCTGCAGGGAACAGCCTATGAAAAGCCATGCCAAAGTTGTCGTTGTCGGGGGCGGATGCCTCGGCGCGTCTCTTCTTTACGGACTGACCGAGCACGGGATTGACGATTGTGTCATGTTGGAACGCACGCAGCTGACCGCTGGATCGACCTGGCATGCGGCGGGTCTTCTGGTGACGTTTGTCCGCTCGCACAACGTGTCCAAGATGACGTTGGAGACGATCCGGATTTATTCGGAGGTGGAGAAGAAACTTGGCACCTCAGTGGGGCTGCGACAGGTCGGGCAGCTGCGCATTGCCAACACGCAGGACCGGTGGGACGAATTTCAAAGCTACCTGTCTGTGGCGGAGGCGGCGGGTGTGCCGTGCAAGCTTTTGTCGCCCGAGGAGATCGCGGGGGTGCATCCGTTGCTCAACCAGCACGCCGACATCAAGGGCGGGATCCTGCACACGGAAGATGGCTATGTGAACCCGGCAGATATCACGCAAGCGATGGCGAAACTGGCGCGCGACAAAGGGGCCAAGGTCTATCAGAACACCGAAGCGCAGGGGTATGAGAAGCTGGAGAACGGGCATTGGAAGGTGTCCACCAATCAAGGGGACATCACCTGCGAGCATCTGATCTTTGCGACCGGCAACTATGCCCGTGAAAACGCCCGCCGCGTGGGGCTCGATCTGCCATGTATCCCGATTGTGCACCAGTACTGGACGACGGAGACAGTGCCGATCTTGAAGGACCGCAAAGCGCAAGGTTTGCCGGAGCTGCCGATCCTGCGGGATGAGGATTATGGCGCCTATCTGCGCGAAGACACCGGCGGCATTCAGTTTGGCCCCTACGAGTTCGAAAAGGATCTCAAGCTTTTTGCCGAAGACCGGGTGCCGCCTGATTTTGGCGCGGATTTGCTGCCGGAGGATTTCGACGCGGTGGAAACCCAGTGGGAGCGCGCCTTGGAGCGGGTGCCGGTTCTGGGCGAGGTGGGCATCAAGGCCAACACGCGCGGTCCGTTCCAGATGACGCCCGATGAGCTGCCCTTGGCCGGGCCTGCGCCGGGGCATGACAACCTCTGGCTGGCCGAAGGCATGCCCGGGGGGATCCTTTGGGGCGGCACGGTGGGCAATTCCATTGCCAAGTGGATCGCGTATGGGGATCCGGGCCATGACATGTCGGAACTGGACCCGCGCCGGTTTGGCGATTTCGCGTCCAAACGCTGGACCATGGACAAGGTGCGTGAAACCTGGGGCAATCACATGCACGCGCATATCCCCGGCGAGGATTTTCCGGGGGCGCGACCCATGCGCACCGTGGGCTCTTACGATCTACTGAGCGCCAAGGGCGCGGTGTGGACGGTCTTCAACGGCTATGAATTCCCCCGTTGGTACGCGCCGAGCCCTGACAAGGCTGTGCCTGAGCACAGCTTCCGCCGCACGGCGCATATGGCCTACGTCATGGATGAGGTGCGCACCACGCGCCAAGAGGCGGGTTTTATCGAGATGTCGCCCATGACCAAGTTTCTGGTCAAGGGTCCGGGGGCGGCGCAGTGGCTCAGCGCCATCATGGCCAACAAACTGCCCAAGATCGGACGCATGACACTGGCGCTCGCGCTGAATGAAAAGGGCGGGATGGATGCGGAATACACCATCGTGCGACTGGCCGAGGACGCGTTTTACCTGGTCAGCACGCCCAATGGGCAGCGCTACAACTGGGATCAGCTGAGCCGCTGCATGCCCCGGGACGGGTCTGTCACGATGGAAGACATCTCGGAGCAGTATGGCGTGGTCGCCCTTGCGGGACCCAAGGCGCGGGAGATCCTGCAGCCGCTCACGGACAATGACCTTTCAAATGAAGCGTTCCCTTGGCTCACCGCGCAACGGGGTGAGGTGGGCTATGCCAAGGGCGTGCACATGCTGCGGGTCAGCTATACCGGCGAGCTGGGGTGGGAGCTGCATCACCCGGTGGGTTACAACCGTCACATTGTGGACCAATTGCTGAAAGCCGGGGTGAAACCGTTTGGGGCAGAGGCGCTTGAAAGCATGCGCCTTGAGAAATCTTACCGTGCGATCAATCGTGAGATTTGCAAGGATATGACGCCCTTTGAGGCCAGCCTCGACCGGTTTGTGGCGATGACCGAAAAGATCGGTGGGCAGGTGTGCGAGCGCAGCTTTACCGGGCGCGCGGCGTTGGAACAGCAGCAAGCGGATGGCGGGTATCACCGGCTTGTCACGCTGAAGCTTCCGTCGCGCGAGACCTCTGTCATTGCGCATGAAAGTGTTTGGCAAAACGGCGAGATCGTGGGCCGCGTCACCTCTGGTGGGTTCTCGTATTTTTGCGAGCATGACATCGCGATGGCGCTTGTGCCCGAAGAGTGCGCCAAGCCTGGCACCGCGATGCAGGTGAAGATCCACGCAGAACTGCGCGATGCAGAAGTGATCGACACCTGTGCCTATGACCCAACCAGTGCCCGCGCCCGGGCCTGACGGAGGAGCAAACCCCATGAGCCAAGAGCAAACCCGCACCCGCAGGTCAGCACGCAGCGGTCGTGCCGCGCGCGTGTCCGCCCGGATCAACCCGCCGCCTGTCTATATGCCCACGCTCAACCGCGCCGTGGGGCCGATTGATCTGTTGGGGCCAGAGGGCGTTGAAAAGATCCACAATGCCGCGATGACCATTCTGGAAACCACGGGGATTGAATTCCGCGATCCCGTGGCGCTGAAGGACTGGGCCAAGGCGGGCGCGGATGTGACGGGCGAGCGTGTGCGCATCGGGCGCGGGATGCTGATGGATTTGATCTCCACGGTGCCCGAAAGCTGGGGCTATCACGCCCGGAACCCGGACCGCAGCGCGCGGGTGGGGGGCCGGGACACGGTCTTTGCCAATGCCTATGGCGCGCCCTTTGTGTATGGGCTTGATGGCAAAAGGCGCCCCTCGCAGTTGGAGGATGCGCATAACTTTTTCAAGATGGGGCAGATGGCGCAGGCCATGCATGTGCCCGGTATCCTGCCGGTGGAGCCACAGGACGTGCCCGTGCCGCACCGGCATCTCGAGCTGATGCATGCCGCGCTGACGCTGACGGACAAGCCGGTCAAGGGGTCTGTCCTGTCGGAGACCGCCGCGCGGGACTGTGTCGAGATGGTGCGGATTGTCTTTGGCGAAGAGTTCGTGGACCAAAACGTGGTGATGGCGGCCCTTCTGAACTGCAACACGCCGCTGGTGTGGGATGAGACCATGCTGCAGAGCCTGCGTGTCTATGCGGCGGCCAATCAGCCGTGTCTTTTGTCGCCGTTTGTTTTGGCCGGGGCCAGCACGCCGGCCAGCCCGATGGGCGGTGTTGCGCTTTTGATTGCGGAATCGCTGGCGGGCATGGCCTATTCCCAGATCATCCGACCGGGCGCGCCCATGGTGCTGGGGGTCGCGATCATGGGGGTGTCGATGAAAACCGGCGCGCCGATGATGGGCTCGCCTGAGCCGGGTCTGATGAACCTGCTTGTGGGGCAAATGGCGCGGCATTACGGCGTGCCGTGGCGGACCTGTACGATGTGGACGGGCTCCAAGGCCACGGACCTTCAGGCCGGGTACGACAGTGCCAACACGATGTGGCCGGTGTTGCTGGCTGGGTGCAATTACGTGGTGCATTCGGCGGGTTTCGTCGAAGGCGCGCTTGGGGTCAGCTATTCAAAATGGATGCAGGATGTGTACCAGCTGGAAGGGTATCACCGGTTCTTCTCTGGCCTGCAGGAGGAAAACCTTGATGCGCTTTTGGAGGATGTGACGGCCATTGGGCCGGGCGGGCATTTCCTTGGCACCGATCATACGCGCGAAAACCCGATGGTGATGAACCCGCTGCAAAACAACGACAGCTTTGAGCAATGGTTCGATGAAGGTGCCAAGACCGCCGATGATGTGGGCCGCATCGCCGCGGAACGCATGTTGGAGCACTATGTCAAACCGCCCATGGCGCCTGACACGGCCGGGGCGCTCGACGCGTTTGTTGCCAAAAGGAAGATCGCCTATTCTGCCTGAAACGGAGGGCGCGATGGATACGACAACGATCACCTTGGACCAGGTGCGCGGGCTGGCCAAATCCTGGCTCACGGGTGCAGGCATGGATGACCGGGGCAGCGACGTGTTGGCCGATCTGGTCACCATGTCCGAACGCGACGGGCCGCGCAGCCATGGGTTGCGCATGCTGCCTTTCTATAAGCAGAGCTTTGAGTGCGGGTATGCCAATCCAGCGGCCAACCCGCGTGTCGAACGAGTTGCGCCGGGCGTGCTGCGCGCAGATGGCGACAATGGCTATTTCCAGATCGCCATGGAGGCTGCGCGCCCCAAGCTTGTGGAGGTCGCGCGCGACCAGGGGATCGCGGGCCTCACCTGCGCCAATTGTCATCATCTGGCCGCACTGCGGTTCGACACGATGGCGCTGGCCGACGAAGGCCTGATTGCCATTGCCGTGGTCAATGCGCTCAAGCTGATTGTGCCCCATGGCGGGGACAAACCTATTTTCGGCACCAACCCGATGTCATTTGCCTGCCCGCGCGCGGGGGCGGATCCGATTGTGTGGGATCAATCGTCCTCTGTTGTGGCGCTGATGGATATCAAGATGGCGGCGGCTGAGGGGCATGCACTGGACGTCTATGGCGGCTTGGATGCTGACGGGAACATCACCAAGGATCCGGTGGCGATCACCGAAACGCTGAGCCTTTTGCCCTTTGCCGAACACAAGGGCACGGGCATCGCCCTCATGGTCGAAATTCTGGGCGCGGCCCTGGCCGGTGGCACCCTTTCGATGGACACCGAGGAAAAGGACGCTCTTGGCGCGCTCAATGTGAAGCCAGGCGTCACGGTCATCGCGATTGATCCGG
>JBCBWJ010000014.1:0-15576 GCA_039817165.1 Pseudomonadota bacterium
TTTGTAATCAGTAGGTCCGCGGTTCGAGTCCGTGTGGGGGCACCATTCCATTCTTCGATCAGCCTAAAAAACATCCGTGATCAACCGAAAGGACACGGTCGCGCGGTGCTTTAGCATGTGGGTTTGCGCGTCCGAGGAACCGCAGTGTTTCATCCAACCAAAGAGGTCAAAACCACCTGAGCGGTGCGAAACTGCCTATGGGTTGATCATCACTCTCTTGTTAATCGGGTCCGATGCCATACTTGCGCTTATACTGTGCCCGTAACCACAAACGTGAAGGTGGCTCGGATACAGAGACAACAGGAGGAGAATATGAAAATGATTTGTAACCTGAAGGCCGTCAAAGCGGTCGCTATTTCCGGGGTGCTTGGGCTTGCCGCCAGCATGGCCGTCGCCGACGACAAGGCTGATTGGCCCGACAGCTTTTCAGTAGGCACTGCCAGTCAAGGA
The DNA here is from genome assembly GCA_039817165.1 of Pseudomonadota bacterium. Lineage (GTDB taxonomy): Bacteria > Pseudomonadota > Alphaproteobacteria > Rhodobacterales > Rhodobacteraceae > Roseovarius. The sequence goes on from JBCBWJ010000014.1 coordinate 451, forward strand.
GGAACTTATTTCGTCTATGGTGCGGGTTGGGCCAACATGGTGTCAGAAGCGCTCGGCATTCCCGGCGGCACCGAAGTGACCGGTGGCCCCGTGCAGAACGCGGCCCTCGTGCAATCGGGCGACCTGGACATGGGCATGGTGACGATGGGACCGGCCTTTGACGCCATCAACGGCAACTCCGCGCTGGCGCCCGGTCTCAAGCATGATCAGCTCCGCGCGATTTTCCCGATGTACAAGACAGGGTTCCACGCTGTGACGCTGGCAAGCTCCGGCATTTCCAGCTTTGCGGACATCCCCGACGGTTCCGTCGTTGGTGTGGGTCCGGCGGGCGGCACACCCGGTACGTACTGGCCACGGATCCTGACAGGCATGGGCAAGGATGTCGAATTCCGCAATGGCGGCGCCTCGGATCTGGCCGGTCAGTTGCAGGATGGTCTGATTGACGTGATGACCTGGGCAGGCGGCCTGCCCTACCCTGCGTTCAGCCAGCTCGACGCGCAAACCGATGTCGTCTATTTCGGTTTCACCCCGGAAGAACAGGCAGAGGTGATCGACACACAGCCGGTTTCCACATTCGAGATACCAGCGGGCATGTACCCGTCCCTCAACGAAGATCAGTTGAGCGTGTCGATGTGGAACTTCGCCGTCGGTCATGCCGATCTGCCCGAGAGTTTCGTCTACGAGGTCGTCAAAACGGTGATGGAGAACAACCCAAAGATGCTCGAAATTCACAAGGCCGCGACGGAAACCCTGCCGGAGAATTTCGACAAGAACACCTTCATTCCCTGGCACCCGGGCGCGGTGAAGTGGTTTGAAGAAAACGGCTTCGACATCCCCGATGACCTGAAGGGCTGACGATCAGCTCTCGATCTGTAAACTAAAGGCACCCCGCCACGTCGGTGGGGTGCCTTGTAGCATCGCGGATGGACCCAGATCATGACAAACAGCCCGGACCAAATCCAGACCGGCACGGTAGACATTCCCTCGCTCGGGGATGGGGCCACGCCTGATCTCGACCAAAAACACTGGCTGACCCGCATGGGTTTTTTGTTCTGCGCGGCCTATGCGGGCTGGCACCTCTATGTGCTCAATATCGCGCCGCTGGAAACCTGGACCTTCCGCATAAGTCACATCGCCGGTGCATTGATCCTTGGCCTGGCGATGAGTTCCGCACTCGCCGTGCGCCCTGCCCCCACTCAAAACGCAGGCAAGCTGCCCGTGATCCTGGGCGGGGTCGCTTTGTTGGCCATTCTGGTTGCGCTCGGTTCCTTGGTCGCGGCGATGGTCTACATGGAACCCGGTGCACAGGCCCCACCGGCCTGGACGCTGATGCCCTATGGCTGGGCGCTGGCGGGTGGCACGATACTGGCGATGCTCACCGGATGGATCTATCCCGCGCGCAAAGGGCAATTGCCCATCGGCGACATCGCTTTGATCTTGGCAGTTGTGGCAAGCTGCGGGTTTATCCTCTTCAGCCTCGACACCCTGTCCTTGCGCCTGCGCGCGGGCACACCTTTTGCGGATGTCAACAATGGTTGGGCCGCCTTCGTGATCATCATTCTGATCGCGGAACTGACCCGACGATTGGCGGGCCTGGCCCTCGTGGTCATCGCGGTGGTGTTCATCGCATATGCTTTTCTCGGCCCTTGGATGCCCGGATTTCTGGAGCACAAAGGCTACGGCGCCAAACGCTTCTTCACCTATATCTTCACCGACAATGGCGTGCTCGGCCCGACAACGGCCGTGTCATCGACCTACATCATCCTCTTCATTGTCTTTGCCGCTTTCCTGCAAAGCTCCAAGGTGGGGGACTATTTCGTCAATTTCGCCTTTGCCGCGGCGGGACGCGCACGCGGAGGACCGGCGAAAGTCTCGGTTCTCGCATCTGGTCTCATGGGCATGATCAACGGCACCTCGGCGGGCAACGTGGTCTCTACCGGATCGCTCACCATTCCGCTGATGAAGAAGGTGGGCTATCGCCCGCAATCTGCTGGCGCGATTGAGGCTGCGGCCTCCACCGGCGGGCAGATCATGCCGCCGATCATGGGCGCAGGCGCTTTCATCATGGCCGAGATCACCGGCATTCCGTACACCGAACTTGTCGTCGCAGCCCTGATCCCGGCCATCCTCTATTTCGCGTCGATCTACTTCATGGTGGATTTCGAGGCGAGCCGCACCGGCATGCGCGGCCTGCGCTCTGACGAGCTGCCCAAGCTGCGCGACTTGATCAAACAGGCCTATCTCTTCCTGCCCATCGTGATCCTGATCGGCGCGCTGTTCAGCGGGTATTCGGTGATCCGTGCGGGCACGCTGGCCATCGCGTCAGCCGCTGTGGTCAGCTGGCTCACGCCCTTCCGCATGGGCCCCAAAGAGGTTTATGAAGCGCTTGGAAATGGCGGGCGGATGTCGCTTCAGATCATCATTGTCTGCGCCTGCGCGGGGTTGATCGTGGGGGTGATCTCCCTCACCGGTGTGGGCGCGCGGTTCTCCAGCCTGCTCTTTGATCTGGCTCAGCAAAGCACGCTTTTGGCCCTGGTCTTTGCCATGATGATCGCGGTGATCCTCGGGATGGGCATGCCCACCACGGCGGCCTATGCGGTGGCGGCCTCCGTCGTCGCCCCGGGTCTCATTGACATCGGGATCAAGCCGCTCATCGCGCATTTCTTCGTCTTTTATTTCGCGGTTGTTTCGGCCATCACCCCGCCAGTGGCGCTTGCGGCCTATGCGGGGGCCGCCATCGCTGGGTCCGAGCCGATGCGCACCTCTGTCACCAGCTTCAAGGTGGGGCTTGCGGCCTTCATCGTGCCCTTCATGTTCTTCTACAGCCCCGGGCTTTTGATGGATGCGCCCTGGTATATCAGCATCAAGAACCTGATCACGGCTTTGGCCGGTGTCTATATGCTGGCTGGTGCCGTTCAGGGCTGGTTCATCGGGCCCGCCAACGGGTTGGTCCGCATCGTCCTGCTTGTGGGCGCGGTTTGCCTGATCTCCGGCGATTGGCGCACCGATCTGGCGGGGATCGTGATCGGCGGGGGATTGATGGCTTTGGGCTGGCAAAAGGGCAAACAAGTGGCCTAAGGCCCCGCGATTGTGACAGACCGCACCGCACGCCCCAGACGCAGCTTCATCTTCACCCCCGGCCTGCGCCCGGACATGTTTCCAAAGGCGTTGGCCAGCGGGGCAGATATCGTCTGTGTGGAGCTCGAAGACGGCATCGCGCCAAAAGACAAGGCAGAGGCCCGCGCCAAGGCGCTCGCACTCTTTGACAGCCCTGAGGCCCGCGACGGGGTGGAAGGGATCGTGCGGATCAATTCGGTGCGCGAGCGGATGGGCTTTAACCCGCGCTCGCGGTCCCGTGCATCTGCAACGCCGACGCCACCTTGTCGGCCACGCCCCTGAGATAGCCACCGATCTCTGCGCGCCGGGTCTGTGTGAACCGCCGCACCGGGCCTGTCGCGCCCACACTGAACGTCGCGCCAATGTTGCCTATTTGAATGGGCGCTGCGACCGAGGAGACACCGATCTCGATTTCTTCGACGCATTCAGCAAAGCCAGCCTGCCGGATGGCTGCAAACTCGGCCCGCAGATCACCCGGGGCCTGTTTGGTGTGCGGGGTATAGCTGCGCAAAGGGCCTGACAGGATGTCCTCTCGAAACCCGTCTTCGGCGAAGGCCGCGATCACCTTGGAACACGAACAGGCATGCATGGGCCGAAACCCCAGACCCGGATGCATGAAAGAGCGCGTGACCGCACCGGGCGTTTCGACGTGAATGATCTCGACCCCGCGGTTGCGAAACCGCGACAGGAACACGGCCTCGCCCAAATCATCCGAGGCGGCGCGCAAGGCGGGGGCGGCGGCCTGGCAGACATTGACATCCGACTGCCCCAAAAGCGCCAGCCGCACCAACCTCTCGCCGACCAGATAGCGCCCCGGCTCCGGCTCATCCAAAAGGCGCTGTTCGGCCATGCTTTGCAAAAGCCGGTAACAGGTGGGCCGCGGCAGACCGGTTGACTGCTGCACCTCAGGCGCAGTCACGGGTCGGCCGGCGATGGCCACGGTCTCCAGCACGGTCATGACGCGGTCCAGATGCATCCAATTCTCACTTTACAGACATTTGTCTCACGTAATAATACTTGGGCGAAGAAGTCAATCGCGGCGAGTCGCTGCGACCGGGGGATTAGGGGGACGATATGGACTGTTGCGGACCGGGCTATGCCTCACCAGCGGATGCGATCAAAGCGCCGCGGGAAAAGCTGCTCTACACCATTGCGATCTACACCGGCACGGGCATTCAAAAACCCGATTACCTCGCCACCGTGGATGTGGATCCTGACAGCCCGACCTATTCACAGGTCATTCATCGGCTTGAGATGCCGGGCATCGGCGATGAGCTGCACCATATGGGCTGGAACGCCTGTTCGTCGTGTTTCGATGACAGCTCCATGGCGCGCCGGTATCTTCTGCTGCCCGGCGTGCGCTCTAACAATATCCACGTGGTCGACACCGCCACCGACCCCCGCGCGCCGCGCCTGCACAAGGTGATCGACGGGGCGGAAATCAAATCGAAAACCAACCTCAGCGGCCCGCACACCGTGCATTGTCTGGGCAGTGAGATCATCATCTCCATGCTGGGCGATGCGATGGGCGAGGCCCCTGGCGGGTATCTGCATCTTAACAAGGACTTTGAAATCATAGGCCGGTGGGAGGCCTCGATGGGCGACATCCCCTTTGGGTATGATTTCTGGTACCAGCCGCGCCACAACGTGATGGTGAGCAGCGAATGGGCCGCGCCCAACACGTTCATGCCGGGGTTTGACCTCGAAGAGGTCGGGCACCTCAAATACGGCCGCCGCTTACATCTATGGGACTTTGAAGCGCGCAAACCGGTGGAAACGATGTATCTGGGCGAGGACGGTCTGATCCCGCTGGAGGTGAAGTTCCACCACGATCCCGACAGCACGCACGGCTTTTGCGGGGCAGCGCTCAGCGCCAATGTGATCCATTTCTGGAAAGGGGACGACGGCTGGCAGTGGGAGAAGGTCATCGATGTGGCCAATGAACCCCACCCCGACTGGCCCATTCCCGTGCCGGGCGTGATGTCGGCCATCCTGGTGTCGATGGATGACAAGTATCTTTATCTCAACAACTGGCTGCACGGGGATATGCGCCAGTACGACATAACCGATCCCCACAATCCGGTGCTGACCGGACAGGTTTATATGGGCGGGCTTTTGGGCAAAGCGCCTGTGGTCAACGGTGTTGAAATGGCGGGCGGCCCGCAGATGTTTCAGCTCTCGCTCGATGGGCGCAGGCTCTATGTCACGACCAGCCTTTTCAGCACGTGGGACAATCAGTTCTACCCCGAGATCCGCGAAAAAGGGGGCGTGATGGTGATGATCGACTGCGACCCGGTGAACGGCGGAATGACACTGAACCCCGATTTCATCGTCGATTTCGGGCAAGAACCAAACGGCCCGTCGCGCTGTCACGAGGCGCGCTATCCGGGCGGGGACTGCACAAGCGATATCTGGTTATGAGCACGCATAAGGTCACCCTCGCCAACCGCGATGGCGCTGTATTCGAGGTGGAGGCGCGCCGGCCGCTTCTTGAGAGTTTGCGCGCGCAGGGCGTCGACCTGCCCTACGGTTGTCAGTATGGCGGCTGCATCACCTGTGCGGCCAAACTGACCCGGGGCGAGGTCACACAGACCCGGCAGGTCGCGCTCAACAATCGGCAGATCAAGGACGGGTATGTGATCTTGTGCGTGGCGCGGCCTGTCACCGACATCACGCTCGAAGTGGGGGTGGACAGCCATGACACGCTTTACCGCAACCCGTTTCTTGACCCACTGAAACCCCATGAACTCAAGGCGGATATCGCCACAAAGGAGGGCTGACATGCCGCAGGCAGATGTCGATCACATCTATGACTACGATCCGGCCTATCTGGCGGATATCCTCAAATCTGTGAAAACCATCGCGATGGTGGGCGCCAGTGCTGACAAGACCAAGTTCAGCTACGGCGTTCTACGGGTGCTGCATGAAACGGGTTACGAGATGCTGCCGGTCAATCCTAACCCAAACCTCAAAGAGATCCGCGGGATCAAGGTGTACCAGTCCTTGCAAGAGATCGACCGCCCTGTCGACATGGTCGAGGTCTTTCGCCCCAAGGAAGAGTTTTACGGCTTTGCCGAACAGGCGATCGAGATCGGCGCGAAAGTGCTGTGGGGTCAGATCGGCGTCTACGATGACAAGGCGGCGGGCTTGGCAGAAGCCGCCGGGCTACAGGTGGTCATGAACCGCTGCCCCAAAATCGAGCTCTTCCGCCCGTTCTGGAAACCGCGCCTCGATCTGGCGATCTGATACCGCACCCTACCCTTGCGCGGTGCGGCAGGCATCCCCCCTGCCCTCGACGCGGCGCACCGGGCGACGTGCCATGAAAAACGGTGTGTTACCGTCTTTGCCAAAGTGCCGCAGCGCCTCTATCTCAAAACCGGCATCGGTCAACGCGTGCCGCAGCTCTTTTTGCGTAAAGAGCAAGATCGGCGGGGCATATCCGATAAACACGATGGCCTTGATCAAGAGACGCACGCCTAGTCCGGCATCGCCCAGACACGGCGTCTTCGACAGAAATAGCCCGCCCGGACGAAGCTGGCTATGCACCGCGCACAGCGTCTCAGGCAAATCATCCACCAGATGCAAGAGGCTGAAACCCATAACCGCATCATAGGGCGCGCCGGGTGTCTGCGCAGTCGCAGGGGCGGCAGAGACGACAAGGTTTTCCAACCCTGCCTGCTTTCGTTTCTGATCCGCGATGTCGATCATTCTCTCCGACACGTCGGTGGCGGTATAGCGGGCCACGCCGGGGGCCAACGCCAAAGCGGTAGATCCGGTTCCGCACCCAATTTCCAGGACCTGGTCGTCCCGTTTCAGAAGCGCCCGAACCAAAGACAGTTTTGCCTCGTAGGCTGCAGCATCCTTGACCGGTTTTCGGGCGTATTTCGGCGCGATCCTGTTCCAGAACGCCGCAGATCGGCTTTTGGCAGGGGCGCGGGTACGGGACGTGGCATGGGATGTGGTATTGGGTGTGGCGAGCGTGGTTTGCATGATGTACCTCATTGGTCTGCCGCCTACCTAGCCAAACCAAACGCGACAGGTAATTGCGAAAATCCAAACAGCAGCTATACGGTTTTGCATGAACTGGACGGCAATCTCCTTTGACTGGAATCAGGTTCGGGCCTTTCTGGCCACGGCCGAAGAAGGCTCTTTCAGCGGCGCGGCGCGGGCCTTGAAATCGACGCAACCCACCATCGGGCGACAGATCGCCGATCTTGAGGCGCAATTGGGTGTGACCCTCGTTGAACGCAGTGTGCGCGGGCCGAAACTGACCGAAGCCGGCCTCGACCTTTTGGAACATGTGCGCATGATGGCCGAAGCGGCGAGCCTGATTTCCATGTCTGCCACCGCCCATTCCGAAGATATCGCCGGGACAGTGACCGTGACCGCATCAGATCTTTTGTCCGCACAATCCCTGCCCGGCCTTCTGGCCCCTCTACGCGACAGCAATCCGGGGATCAGGATCAAGATCGTGGCCTCCAACCATCTGGAAAACCTGCTGGAACGTGAGGCGGATATCGCAGTGCGCCATGTGCGCCCGGAACAGGCTGAGTTGATCGCCCGCCATGTGGGAGATTTTCACGCGGGGCTCTACGCCGCCAAAAGCTATCTCGACCGCACCGGACGTCCGACAACGCCGCGCGAGGTGGCGGACCATGCTTTCGTGGGCCATCCCGATCCCGACCGCCTGTTGGCGCCGATGCATGGTTTGGGCATTCCCCTTCGGCTCGACAACTTCGTGATGTCGAGCGACAATGGTGTCGTGATCTGGGAATTGCTGCGCGCGGGGCTGGGCATTTCGGTGCTGCCAGACGCGCTGTGCGATCCAGATCCAGCGCTGGAGCGCGTGCTGCCTGATTTGCCACCCTTCCAGTTCCCGATCTGGCTTGTCACCCACCGAGAGCTTCAGACCAGCCGGCGCATTCGGATCGTCTTTGACCTGCTCGTGCGGGGTTTTCGCGAGATGGGCAACCTGCGCCGGGATCAGCCTGCGGCCGGTTGATCCAGGGCGCGGCCGGGTCACACCCGCAGGGGCGGTACGTCCTCAGGGTCAAGCACCAGTTCAATCAGGGCGACACCGTCGCGTGTCTTGAGCATCTCAAGCGCATCCTCCAGCGTTTTCGAGCTGTCCACCCGCACCGACTTTGCCCCCATCGCACGCGCCACATCGGCAAATCCCGGCCAGTCCAGATGCGAGGCACTTGGGTCCATCTGCCGGTGGGTGAACTGGATGTGTTCGGCCCCATACGCGCTGTCATTGGCCACGACGATCACCATGTTCAGACCCAGCCGGATCGCCGTGTGCAGCTCATTGATCCCGCCCAGCATGAACCCTCCATCACCGCAGCAGGCCACCACGGTGCGGTCCGGCTTGGCGATGGCGGCACCAATCGCCTCTTGCAGGCCCAGACCGATGCAGGTGAAGTTGGTGGCGGGTATGAAACTCTGCGGATCGGGCACGCTCATCCGCGCCCAGATCTCGGTCATGAACCGCCCCACATCCGTGACCAGGATGCGGTCCTTGGGCAGCGCCTCTTCCAGACGGCCCAAGGCCTCAATGTAGTTCACATGACCCTCGGGCGTCTTGTCGGACGGAACGGGGTGATGGCGCAACGTGGCGGTGTCGAGCTCTGTGGTGAAGCCGGAAGGTGCGATCTCGGCCTCATTGATCCAATGCAGGATCAGTTCCGCCGCCGGGCCCGCATCCGAGATGAGTGCGGCATCAGGATGCATGCCGCGCCCAATGGCGGCCGGGTCAATATCAACCTGCACCAGCCGCTTGTCTTTCAAAAGCTTGCCATGATCGGTGGTGTAGTAATGCAGCCCCGCCCCGAAGGCGACCACACAGTCCGATTGCGCCATCACCTCGTAGGCCGCGGGCGTGCTCAGCGTGCCGAAAATGTCGATGCTGTGAGGGTGGTCATTGAAGAGGCCCTTGCCCTTGAGCGTCGTGGCCAGCGGCGCCTGCAACCGGTCCGCGAGCGCGATCAGCGCGTCCTTTGCCCCCGTCGCCCCCCCACCGGCCAGGATCAGGGGACGCCGGGCCGAGGCAATCATGCCCACGGCCTCATCCACCATATCGCTATGGGCAATCCCTTGGGGTTGGCTGAACGGGGCCAGCGGCGCGGCTTGTACGCCAGCACTGTCCCACATCATATCCACCGGCATGTTCAAAACGACCGGCCGCCGCTCGGCCCCCGCCCTGTAAAAGACGCGCGCCAGATCTTGCGCCGCCGTCTCCGGGCTACGCATCTGCTCAAACCCCGCACCGGTGGATTTGAACACCTCGCGCTGATCCACATTCTGATGATGCAGCGGGTTGTCCACAGGCGTGTCACCGGCCAAAATCACGACCGGCACCCGGCCCTTCACCCCCTCAACCAGCGCGGTGACGCAATTGGTCACCGCCGGCCCATGGGTGACCGTGGCCACGCCAACCCCGCCTGTCACATGGGCATACCCCATGGCCATCAACACCGCACTGCCCTCATGGGCCACTGAGATGAAACGCCCCCCATGGGCGCGCACCCAGTGATCCACCATGAACAGATTGGCATCCCCCATCAGCCCGAACAACGCACCCACATCGTGGTCGGCAAGGCTTTGGGCGAGGGCTTGGTGAACCGGAATTGGTTTGGTCATGGCCGCACTTTCGCACAGCGCCTCGGAATTGCAATTCCCGTTTGATAGGCCCTGTTTTCCATCGTCATCCTGGTGCGCCGTGGGTTATTCCCGCGACCAGAGCTCTTCGATTTTCTGGGCAATCGCCTCGCCGCCCGGACGAGCGCGCTGCGCCAATGACAAAAGCGCTATGGCCTCCGCCGCGCTTATCGTGCCCGCGCTGTGCAGACGGTTCGCCAAATCCGCGAGCAAAGTGACCTCCTCTTCGCGCACCACCACAAGATTTTTCAAAACCATCAGCCGTTCGGCAAATTGGGCAAGGTCACTGGCGCTATACTTGGGCGCATCCAATCCATCCTGCCCTTGCGCCTTCGGCCGCTCAAACAGGTTGCGCGCCTCACCGAAATACCGCTCGAAAAACGCGATATTGGACGCGTTGAATGCCTCGTACATCGCTTCCTGACGTGGGTCATAGATACCTTCGGACCGGTCCAGAAAATCGAGCCCCTCCACCATGTGCTTGACCACACCCGGCGTGGGATCGAGCGTCTTGCCAATGAATTGCGGACGCGCGGCATTGATCTTTTGAAACAACGCTGCTTCATCAGCCGAGAGTGCCTCATTGGCCGTCGCAGTCTCAAAACTCAGAGCCTCCGCTGCCACGTTGGGCAGAGCGTGGGCCAGAAAATCACGGCGAATATCACCACCCGTCAACGCGCCTTTCGCGAACAACCGTGGCACCAAAGCTTCCTTGCCGAACGCATCCTCCCATTTGCGAAAGAAAGTGAGGTAATTGTAGGCATGCGTCTTTGGCCCTGCGGCGTTCTGAAACTCGGTGATCGTCTGACCCGTGCTGACCCTGAGCCCGGTGGAATACAGCGAGGTGCGTTTTTGAGATTGCTCCCGAAAGTAGCAGATCACCCGAAACTCGTCGAAATAGGGCTCCAAAACCTCCCGCACCCGGGCCACTTGCGCCGGCCCTAGCAGACGGCTGTGAAAATGCTCTGAGGTGATGAGAAACGTATCGTGATCTCGCGCTTTCTCGTAGATCTCGTCCGCCAGCTGTCTGGCAAAGCCCTCAAAAAAGGCCGCGCGCGCCTCTGCGTCATGCACACCCCGCATCTTCAGGTAGTCATCCAATCCCCCTTGGGCGAACGACACCAACTTGCGATTGTTGGGAAAATCCATGACCCGTGACAGCGCCACACCCTGCGCCGAAAGCGCGGCTTCATTGTCATACACCCAGCGTTGCAAAAGCGTCGTGGCGGTTTTTTCCGTGCCGATGTGCAACACGCATTTCATAAGCTGTTCCTGTGCTGTGCCGCCCGGACCGGTTTCGGGCTGACCTGTCCAGAGACCACGCCGCAACCGCGTGGCGTTCTAGCCGCAAAGCCAACACCCTGTCACCCCCCGGGATCGTTGCTTGCGAAAATCGCGGGGTTTTTGTCGCAAATTCACTCGTCTCGAAACTGGATTTGGTTTAGCCTTTTTCGAGGATACACCCGACACATTACAATTGCGGTCAAAGACCACCTATATCGCAGGGAGCGCACATGGAAAATCACCACAAGTTTTACATCAACGGCGAATGGGTCGATCCCGCACCCGGAAGCTCCACGTTCGACGTGATCCACCCCGGCAATGAAGACACCATCGCCACCATTGCGATGGGCACAGCCGCTGACGTGGACAAGGCCGCCGCCGCTGCGAAAGAGGCCTTCCAGACCTTCGGCTATTCCACGGTCGAAGAACGCGTCGACCTGCTCGAACGCATTCTCAAAGCCTACGAGGCCCGCGAAGAAGAATTTGTCCGCATCATGCCCCACGAGATGGGCACCACGATGTCGTTTTCGCGCGAGGTGCACCAACCCGTTGGCGTGGGCCATCTGGAAGCGGCCATCGAAGCGCTCAAAGCGCATCAGTTTGAACGCCCCTCCTTGCGCGGCGGCTCCACCTTGGTGGATGAGCCGGTGGGCGTGGTGGGCATGATCACGCCCTGGAACTGGCCGGTCAATCAAATCATGATCAAGGTGGCACCCGCACTGGCGGCAGGCTGTACCATGGTTCTGAAACCCTCTGAGTACTCACCGCTCAGCTCCATCATGCTGGCCGAGGTCATCGATGAGGCCGGTTGCCCGCCGGGTGTGTTCAACATGATCAACGGCGACGGCTTGGGCGTGGGCGAACCCATCGCCTCGCACGCGGATATCGACATGGTGTCCTTCACCGGCTCCGCCCGCGCGGGCAAGGCCGTGACGAAGGCCGCCGCCGACACGATCAAACGCGTCTCGCTGGAACTGGGCGGGAAATCCCCCAACCTGCTCTTTGCCGATGCCGATCTGCCCGCTGCGGCCAAAGTCTCGGTCGACGCCTGTTTCATCAACAACGGACAGTCCTGTGATGCCGCCTCGCGCCTCTTGGTCGAGAAATCGGTCTATGATGACGTGGTCGCCCTGGTCACCAAAGAGGTCGAAAACTGCGTGGTGGGCGACCCGATGGAAGATGGCGACCACATCGGCCCGCTGGTGAACAAAAAACAGCACGAACACGTGCAGCGTCTGATCCAGGCAGGCATCGACGATGGCGCGACGCTGGCTGCGGGTGGGCCAGGCCTGCCGCAAGGCTTCAACAAAGGCTACTACATCCGCCCGACCGTGTTCACGGATGTCAACAACGACATGGTCATCGCCCGCGAAGAGGTGTTTGGCCCGGTTTTGGCGGTCTTGCCTTTCGAGACCGAAGAAGACGCGATCAGGATTGCCAATGACACGCCATACGGCTTGGCCGCCTACATCCAATCCGGCGACACCGACCGCATCAACCGCGTCAGCCGCAAATTGCGCGCGGGCGTGGTCAACGTGAACGGCGAGGCGGGCGACTACGACGTGCCCTTCGGTGGCTACAAACAATCCGGAAACGGCCGCGAGGCCGGCCCCCTGGGCTTCCACGAGTACTTGGAAACCAAGGCGATCACGCAGTGAACGCAAAAGGGCGCCCCTGGCGGGGCGCCCGTTTAAATCCTGCGAGACGCGACCGAAGGGAGCGGCGAGCCCCTCACCCCTCCCAAAGCGCCGTTCCGGGATGAAACTGGGACCAGGCAAACCAAAACGCCTGATGGCTGCCCAGATCCTGACCATCCTTATCCACCGCCTTGATGCCGCCTGCGTCCATCTTCAAATGTACATTCTCCACCACGATCTCGCGGCCCTGGCTCAACGCGGTGAACGCGGTCGAGCGCTGAAACGCCACAGGCTTGCCGCTCGCCGTGATCACCCCGATCACATCTTCATGCACACCCAGACGCGGATCCACATCGCCCACCGGAAAGATCGGCCCGTTGGCATCGCGCCCGTTGCGGAAATCGAAATCCCGACCAAGGGCCAGCGCCTCAACCAACACGGTGGTCTCGGGATGCGCCTTTTTCCACGTGCCCCAATCGGTCGTCACAACGCTGGCCTGCTCGAGCATGATCCCCTCTTTCAGCAACGGCCCGGTCACCGCCTTGCCCAGAAACGTGTCAAACACCGAATAGGTTTCGAGATCGAACATCACCTTGTTGGACCGGATCAGCAGGCCCGAGGTCCGCAACACAGGCCGCTCCACCCAAGACGGCACCCCGTCAGTGAAATAGGCCTGCGCGGCCCCGCAAAGCGTGCAGTAAGGAATGCCCAAATCGCGCCCGCCCAGCGTGTCATTGACCATTTCGCGCACTTCCATGATCCGCCTTGGATAGGCGCGCGCCTCACCATTGACCACAACACCAAAGATCACATCGCTGTCTTTGAGCCATGTCGCCTCTGCCGCATTGCTCACCTCCGGATTGTCGGCCGCCGGAATGCAATTGCAGCGCGCGTCGGTCTGGCCAAACGGGCGCGCATCGATGGGCACGCCGCCCCACGACACATGCCGCCAATCGATCTCGCCTTTGACGAAAAGCGGTTTCCACTCCGGAAGGACAGACGTGAAAATCGCTCGCTTCACCTTCAGATAGTCCGGCGGGGCCGGCACATCCCATGCAATCAGCAAATCTGTAAGCTCGCCCCAAGCGTTGTCGATGGGGATCTCGCGCCCCATCAGCTCCGAGGCCGCATCCGCCAATTGCACATTGATCCCACGGCTGGATATGAACCGCATCAAATCACTGATCAACCAGGCCAGACGCGGATCACCCGAGCTGCCCACCTCCATCAACGCAATTTCCTGATCACGGCCCCAAGTCGAGTCTGTCATCGCCTCCACAAAGGCGATCTTCACCGCCTGCTTGATGTCCGTGGTCAGCGCGCCCGTCGGCATCGCCGGTGGCACGCCGTATTCCGCGATCACGTGCGCGGGCAATGCCTGCGCCTTCTCAGGGGCCGCCACCCCCAAGGACGCAAACGCAAAAGCCGGCACGATAACAGCCCTAAGGCACATGGAAAGAAACGGTTTGAGCATGGACGACCCCCAATTCAAGTTCACGCGCGCCCGCGAAAAACACAGCCCGCATGCGACAATCTGTACCTCTGTCGCAAGCCCCATGCCAATCACGAATGCATCAGAAACCCCATGCCCCGTGATCACAGACGGTTGAAGACACAGGCGCAAGGCACGCCGCCCCCTGCCCCCTTGTTTCACTGGCAGCCGAGCAAAATCTGCGTATATTGGCGCCCAGATACAGCAAGAAAAACCGAGCGGCCCAAAGACCCATGCATATCATTCTTCACGCAGGCGCCCATGTCACAGACGAAAACCGCCTCGTCTCGTGCCTCCAGAAGAACGCGCATCTGCTTGACGCCATTGGCACCTCTGTGCCGGACCCAGAGACATATCGCATTTTGCTGCGCGACACGGTCGCCGCGGCCACCGACGGAGGTGCCACCGCAGAGGCCGGCGAAAGCCTGCGACGGGTGCTTGTTCCGACGGACAACGCAGACCGGCTTGTGATCTCCAATGACAGCTTTTTCGGCACGCATAAAATGGCCGTCAAACGCATGTTCTACCCCGCGTCCTGCTCGCGCCTGGAGGCCATCCACCAGCTGTTTCCCGATGACCGGATTGAGCTTTTCTTTGCCGTGCGCAATCCCGCCACCTTCATGCCTGCTCTGCTCGAGATCACCAATTTCAATTCCATTGAGGATCTGTTCCGGGGCTATGACCCGTTCAGCTTTCGCTGGTCAGAACTGTTCGAGCGTATCCGCGCCCAGATCCCCGATATCCCGATCACCGTGTGGTGCAATGAAGACACCCCACTGATCTGGGCTGAACTGATCCGCGAAATGGGCGGGTTGGACCCGACCCAGGACATAGAAGGCGAATACGACCTGCTCGAAGAGATCATGACCGAAGGCGGCATGAAACGGTTTCTGGCCTATGTCGACAACCACCCCGGCATGACCGAGGTGCAAAAAC